>CAYGDJ010000030.1:0-6090 GCA_964348625.1 uncultured Candidatus Saccharibacteria bacterium
GAGCAGACAGGTTTTGGACGCTTGGGCGCAGAGTGAATTGGTCATTTTGTTTTGGTATGGCTATAGCATACACCAACTACTGCTTGCAGGGTTTGCATTAATCATACTTATGCTAAAATAAACATAAGATGAAAGTGACAAAAACATTGAAACTGCTGCTCTGCCTGATGTTCGTAGTATCATTGCTGGGTGTAAATACGGTAGCTGCTCACGAAGGCGCAGATGACACGACCACCGAGACGACGACCACCGAGTCAGAGGCAACTCCCAAAAAGACACTTGAAGAACGGCTGGCTGCCCGCAAGGAAGCCATGAAGACCAAACTCACCAACGCTCAACAGACCAGGTTAAAAGCCCGCTGCAAGGCTTCCCAGGGGCTGATTAACAGTTTGCATGTGCGCGTAAAAGGTCTAGAAAAAAACCGAACTAGTTTGTATGACAAGGTTATCGATAAGCTCAACGCACTAGTAACCAAAATCGGCGACAAAGCTGACACTACAGAGCTAAAAGCAGAAATTGAGGTATTGCAACAAAAGGTTGATCACTTTGAGGCAGATATAGCAGCTTACAAACAAGCCATCAGTGATTTAGGGGAAATGGACTGCGCGGCTGACCCTGCGGCTTTCAAGTCATCCCTGGACGAGGCCAAGACCCTCCATGCTAACTTACTGCAAACATCCAAAGATATCCGAGCTTACATCAATGACACCATCAAACCAACGCTACAGAACATACGAGCATCATTGCAAAAAGAAACAGACGAGGGGACGAACTAATGGAAGAGACCAACCCAACAACCGCACCTACCCTGAGCCGACCAGTTATGGATGTTCAGCCTCAGCGTTCAGTCCCACAACCGGTGCAACGGGACGCGACTCCAGTATCGGTGAGCAGGTCAGAACCTACTCCTGAGGATCCAGTAGTCGAACCAGCACCAGATATGCCTGAAACGCCCCCTACGGCAGAAACTCCAACACCACCGGTGTCTGATTCCACGACACCTCCAATCGCCGGTATGCAATTACCCCCCAAACACAAGGCTCCGATACTAGCCATCATTATCGCTATCCTGGTTGCTGGTGGACTGATCGGACTTACCGTATATGTCTATCTAAGCACACAGAACACAGACCAAAACACTGACACGTCCACTGCCCAACAAGAATCGACGGCTGATACTGCTACCCCCGAAGACGTCGATTCCACAAGCCAATCATTAGAAACTGAACTAAACACGGCCAACGACGACACTGATTTAAACCCAAATGATTTATCCGACGAGACGTTGGGCCTGTAGTGTTAAAATTGTAGCGTGACATTTGATGAATACCAGGTAAAAGCAGAGAGTACTAACCTAACACCTGCCGAGGCGCCGGAGCTGCTCAGTATCAGCTTCATGGATAAATTGCTTGGTTTGGTTGGCGAAAGTGGCGAACTGGCTGACAAGATCAAAAAGATTTTGCGTGATAAACAAGGGCAATGGACTGAAGAAGACCGTCAAGAACTCATCAAAGAACTCGGAGATGTCCTATGGTACATCGCTGCTCTAGCACCGTTACTCGGCGTCAGCATGGAGGAAGTCGCTAGGCGCAATCTAGAAAAGTTGGCCGGCCGTAAACAGCGCAATGAACTTAGTGGCAAAGGCGACAACCGATAAGCGACAATTTCTGGTATCATAGAGCATATGGGTAAAAAGATTTTAGTTGTTGATGACGATAATTTAATCCGGCAAAGCCTGAGTCAAGCACTGACACAAGCCGGCAACACCGTAGAAGAAGCCGCTGACGGTAAACAGGGACTAAACAAGGCACTGGCCGGTCATCCTGACCTAATCGTGGCTGATGTCCGCATGCCTGAAATGGATGGGCTGACAATGGTAGAAAAGCTCCGGGCAGATGCCTGGGGCAAGACCGTACCAGTGGTGATGCTTTCTACTGACGAATCAACAGGATCAATCAATCAAGCACTGGTAGCTGGCGTTACGGTATACATATCCAAAAGTGGCTCTACGCCGGACGCGGTGGCACAACAGATTTCTGCGGCTCTTGGCTAGGCCGACTCTCTGTAAACGCACTGACTTTTGGCAGACTGACATACATAGTCGTGCCTTTGTCTTCCTCTGACTCTAACCACAGTTTGCCGCCGTGCTCCTCGATGATCAAGCGAGTGATCCAGAGACCCAAACCTGTCCCGTGAGCCTGGACCTTGGAGGCGTTCTTTGCTCGGTAGTAGCCGCCTATGACTTTGTCTTGCTCGTCCTTGGGAATGCCAATGCCCTTGTCGGCAATGGCGAAGATGTGCTGATTATCCTCAGAACGATAACTGAGGCTAATCTCGGTACCCTCGAATGCGTATTTGATAGAGTTGGATATCAGGTTCATAAATGCCCGCCGGAGGGCATTGATGTCACCGGAAGTGGTAGCGGCTATCGGTATGGTTTTGTCCAGCACTATCCGTAGTTTCTTCTCCTGAGCACCGAGGCTGAGGGTTTTTTGGACTTCGCGCAGGGCAGTGACAACATCGATACTGCTAAAAGTTGCTGCTGTTGTCTGACCACGTTCAAATACAGACAGGTCTAGGATTTCGTTGATGGTGGCTGTCGAAGCCTCGGCACTTTTGAACATGTCCTGGAGCAGAGCTTTTTGCTGGTCAGCCAGGTTGCTCTCTGGATTTTTCAGCAGTGATTGGATGGCCCAGACCATACCAGACAGAGGCGACCGTAGTTCGTGGGAAGCAATCGACACGAACTGGTTTTTGAGCTGGGTGATCTCCCATTCCTTTGTAGCCAGTTTGCGATCGCGCAGCAACCCTGCCAACGGAATGGCCGCCAGACAAAGCGGCACCAAGGCATAAACGAGCACTTCAAAGTAGTAGTTCAAAGCCGGAGTGTCGGTGCCGACCAGGGCAACGGTTTGATCGGTAATGGGGTCGATGACCGGTGCGAACGCCGAAATCCATGTACCCCATTGGTCACGGAAGGGTCCCTCTATAAATGCTTCGCTGGTACCAAAACTATTCATCAGTTGTTGTGGCGCATCCTCATAAACGGTGCCTGGAGCAGAAAAATCCGCATTGTTACCAGGTAGCGCATCCACCAGGTAGACTGGCTTTTTGTCCTTCAAGGTCATTAGGTAAACATGGCGTAAATCTCGGTTGTCTGCCTGGATGCGCTCCAGACGTCGTTTCAGCTCGATGTACTCGAATTTCTTGGTATCCTCAGCCTCACCTTCCAGAAAAGCTACAGACTCAGTCGGTAGTGCGTTGGCGATTGTCTGGGCTCGGCCACGCAAGAAATCACGGCTCCTTAAATCCGCGGTGATGGCGGCAAACATGGCGCTCATGACACCACACACCACAAGCAGGATCAAAACAACAGACGTCAAACGACGGGGTTTTGGGCTGAGGTGCAGGCGAGCTTTTGTGTTTTTGACTATTTCTTCCACTGATTAAACTATAGCACAATACTTACTGCTTAAACTGGGTGCGGAGCCATTCGTCCAGGGAGTCACCGCCGCCTCCGGCCAGGCACACCACCATGTCGCCGATTTTGAGATGGTCTTTGATGGTTTGCTCCAAGCGGTTGTTACGCTCCATCGGTTCGGCGACGGCGGGGTCAGTCAGGCGTGAGATCAGCTCAGCCGGTGTAATTATCCGCTGATCAGGATCCTCACGAGCCAGGTAGCTCGGTAGCCAGTAGACTTTTTTGGCGCCGGCAAAACAGTCCTTGTAGTCGTCCATCATGTAGTGCTGGCGGCGGTTGGTCAGCGGTTCGTACACCACAATCAGCTCTTGTCCGCTTTTGCCGGCCATTTCTAGGGCAACGCTCATGGCTCCCCGAATTTTCTCTGGCGTATGAGCGTAGTCGCTATACAAATTTGGGATTATCTGCTCCATGCGGCGTTGCAGCCCGGGGAATTTATTTATATGGCTTATGAGGGTTTCCAGGGGCGTTTTAGTCAGTCGATGCACGGCCTGGATAGCCAGCCAGGCATCGAGCCGGTTGTACTGACCAGCCAAAGTGATCTGACTGATCGACGGATTGGCTGAGTCCTGCACCAGCAACTGACTACCCGACGTCAGACCGAGGTAGTCAAAATCTTCTTGCCACAGTAGCGTATGGTCAGATTGGCCGATGAATTCAGCAAAGGCTTGCTGGTAATCGTCGCGAGTGGGGAAGATTTCGTGGTGATCCCAGGATACGCCGGTGATTAGGCTAATGTGCGGCTCAAACGCCAGGAAATTACGGTCAAATTCATCACACTCGTAGATGAAGTAACCGGATTTTTCCTGAAATGCACCCATGTCGCCGAAGCTGATTTTGGCGCCGACCGAATAACTGACAGGCAAGCGCAATTGTTTGAACAGCCAGATCACCATGGCCGTGGTGGTGGTTTTGCCATGCGTACCGGCGATGGCTACCAGATCCAATCGTTTGTCTTTCAGAATGAGATTCAACAGTTCATCACGTTTGGATGTTTTGATGTGTTGCTCCTCGCAGAACTGTAGCTCCGGCGAATCGTCAGGAACGGCCGAAGATCGCACAAACCAATCGATTGGCTGGTCAGCGTGGATGTGCTCGATTGATTCTCTATCCTGACCGATATGGATGTTGACGATACCTTTTGAGCGCAAGTAGTGGATGTATTGGGAATCCTGCTGGTCAGATCCAGAGACGCTATATCCGGCTTGGGAGGCGATCAAGGCCAGCGGGCCGATGGCCGTTCCACCGATTCCTGAGAAGAAAATATGCATATGTCCAGTATAATCATAATCAATATGAATAAAAGGGCTCTTCACAACTTCTGGACAAAAATCCGTGGCGTAAGCTACTGGTATTTTCTGATTGGCTTTGTCATCTCCGGCGTGATTTTTGTCTGGGCTTATCGACAGAACAATCTAGGCATGATAGAACTGCGCGAGGCCGTATTCGTCGCCGATGAACAAAACGGTGACATTGAAACTGCTTTACGGGACTTGCGGGAGTATGTCTATAGTCATATGCACACCCAGCTGGCTGTTGGTGATACAGCCATCCGGCCGCCAATCCAGCTAAAACACCGCTATGAACGGTTGTTAGCTGCCGAAAAAGACCGTGTCTCCCAGGCCAATACCAAGATTTATACAGAGGCACAAGCAGACTGTGAGCGTCGGTTTCCGACAGGACCCAGCAGTAGCGGCCGCATCCCGTGCATCCAAGAATACGTTGCCTCGCACGGAATGAAGCAGCAGCCAATTCCCAAGGAGCTGTACCAGTTTGACTTCGTCTCACCGGTCTGGTCGCCGGACTTGGCGGGGTGGAGCTTGGTGGTGACGGTCGTATTGGGCGGGTTGTTTGTGTTGCGGTTTGGCTTGGAACTGTGGTTGCGCCGAATACTCCACGATTACGCTTGAGTAGACATGGTTATCCGTTAAAAAGGGGAGGCTTACTCTTGCTTTTTGTCGGTCTGCTGGCTGGTGTCTGTGGACTGTTGCTCACAGTTCTGGCCGTTGGGGTTCTTATTCTTGTACTCCGCAACCGCTTTGGCCACCTGGCCGTCGTCTTTTAGGTTTTCCCAGAAGATGACTTGTTCGCGGTTGACCAGCATCTCGTCAGCCGGTCCGTGCAACTCACAGCCGAGTTTGACTAGTGAGATGTCGCTCTGGGCTTGTTGACTGTCTTTTTGATCTGGCTGAACCTGTTGGTTAACCCGCAGGTAGTAGATGTCGCTTATACGCAGATAGCTGTCGTTGAGATCCCTGATGTTACCGAAGTAAACTTGGCCACCATTCAGGAAAACTGCCTGGAATTTGTCCTTCTCGACAAATTTACCCTCAGAGCTCGGGCTGCCCAAGACAACAAACCATAGCAGCGCTACGACTAGTATTGTGCCAGAGAAGAGTAGGGCGACAAACGAGAGTTTAAGCCACGAAAAACCGCGGCCGCTTTTTTTATGACTAGTGTACGGTGCTTGAGCTACAGGAGACTCAGCCGGTGCACCAGTTGGTTGAGAGGAGCGATTGCCCCGATTCATGAATTCCATATTGGTAGTCCACCTTTGTTTAAATTTGCTACAGGAAATAGTGTAATGCATAAGCGTCTTATGACGCAAG
>CAYGDJ010000031.1:0-1447 GCA_964348625.1 uncultured Candidatus Saccharibacteria bacterium
TTGTAGTGCGAGCAGATAGGTTCAGATCCTCAATAGAGGTCATCAGCTCAGTTGGTTCGTCGCCATCGGTATCTGATTCGCCGTCGCCATTGGCTGTCAAAGGCGCGGCTGTATCGACACGTGTCTGACCAGCTAGAGCGGTGTATTGGTTGACTAGGATAGCAGCAGCTTCCTCAAATGCGTCCTGAGGTGTAATTGAGCCATCTGTGTCAACAGTTAACAACAGTTTATCGAGATCAGTCATCTGGCCGACGCGGGTGTTCTCTACTTTGTAACGCACACGCAATACTGGTGTAAATATTGCGTCCAGAGCGATCATATCAGATGCCTTATGAGCAGTTACTTCCTCGATAGTGCGGTAGCCTCGACCTGTTTCGATAACGATATCCATAGTTACCGTAGCCTTGTTGTCGTCAATGGTGGCGATCACATGGTCGGGGTTCACGACTTCAACATCAGCGTTTGTCTGGATGTCCTTGGCAGTGATGGCGCCCTTGCCTTTTTTGACCAGGCGTAGTGTCTGGACATCGTTGCCAAACACCCGGAAGCGGACTCCTTTGAGGTTGAGCATGATGTCGACAACGTCTTCTTTGACACCTTTAACAGTGGTGAATTCGTGGCTGACACCGTCTATCCGGAAAGCAGTAACAGCCGCACCAGCTATACTGGATAGTAGTACTCGGCGCAGTGAGTTCCCCAAGGTCATTCCGTAACCTGTGTGCAGCGGCTCAATCGTAAATGTCGCACTTGTCGGACTGTGATCCTCTACTTTGACGATGCTGGGGGTGTGAATTGATTTTGACATATTTCCTCTGTGGTCCTTTCTTTAACGTGAGTAGTATTCCACGATTAGTTGTTCATTGATGTCTGGTTCCGCCTCGTCACGTGTCGGCAGGCCAGTCACGGTAATTACCAATTTCTTGCGATCGACTTTCAACCAGCCGGGTAGCGCCGAAGGTGCAGGGCTGATGTCGTCGAGCTTTTTGAAATATTCGTTCTGCTTGCCATGGTCACGTACCTCTAGTACGTCACCGGCCTTTAAACGAATCGAAGGAATATCTACACGACGGCCGTTCAGTATAAAGTGGCCGTGGGTAACTAGTTGTCGAGATGCCCGACGTGATGGCGCTAAACCAGCACGATAGACTGCGTTATCGGCACGCTGTTCCAGGAATTGCAATAACATCTCGCCTGTTTGACCTGGTCGTTTGGTTGCCTCGGTCATTAGATTGGCAAATTGTCGTTCCAGCAGGCCGTACAGACGCTTTACCTTCTGCTTTTCACGAAGTTGTAAGTTGTATTGACTTGGTTTGTTTCGCTGGTTACGACCACCTTGCATGCCAGGAGGGGTTGCACGCTTTACTAGCGCCTTGTGTGCCTTTGGATGCAATGCGTAGCCTTCACGACGAGACATCTTGACTATGCTTCCGGTATCTCTTGCCATTAC
>CAYGDJ010000031.1:1547-6015 GCA_964348625.1 uncultured Candidatus Saccharibacteria bacterium
CATTTAGCCTTGCCTCTGCTTGTGTTTTGGCTTAAATTTGTTGATCACATACAAACGACCCTT
This sequence comes from uncultured Candidatus Saccharibacteria bacterium, assembly GCA_964348625.1. Taxonomy (GTDB): domain Bacteria; phylum Patescibacteriota; class Saccharimonadia; order Saccharimonadales; family CAZARM01; genus CAYGDJ01. The sequence continues at coordinate 1,611 of CAYGDJ010000031.1, forward strand.
ACGACGGACTATTTTGTCGTCGGGGCTGATTTTCTTGACACTTGCACGCACTTTCATCCCTTTAGAAATCTCCTTTTCTGTGGGTATCCCGTTTTGGTTCTTGTCTGACTCGTATTAGCCAGTATCTCTACGGGGTTCATGCGGACCCGCCTAGGCGGGCTCACTGCTTAGGTTTATGACTTGCGGTAGGTGATTCTGCCCTTCGTAAGATCGTAAGGGGTCAACTCGACCGTAACGCTGTCTCCAGGGACGAGACGGATGTAATGTTTCCGCATCTTGCCGGCGACATGAGCTATAATTTGATGGCCATTTTCGAGTTCGACACGGAACTGAGTCCCAGGAAGGGCCTCTTGTACGGTTCCTGCGAGTTCGATAACTTCTTTATTGCTGGCCATAAACTACAACTTCGTTTTGCTGTGTAATGCTACAAAATTAAGAGTAAACTCCTACTTTGTTGCGGTTACACGCATAACAGATGACAAGTATAGCAAATATTACGACAGATTGCAAAGAGAAAAGTTATTTTGTTTTCTCTGTTCGCTTAAAGCGACCCAAAATAGGTAGTTTTTTAGACTTTTGGACAGATTTTTCGGCTTCAACTTCGTGGAAATAGTCAGGTTGTTCATATTGATCATAGGTGACCATCAACGCTCGTGATTCGACTGAACGCAGCGTCTCTAGTGCCACAGAGACCAAGATAAGTATGCTGGTACCCCCTAACGCGATGCTGGTCGTCAGAAATATCTGTCCGATGATGGGCAATAAAGCCAAGAAACCAAGGCTGAACGCACCGAACAGCGTCAAGCGATTGACTACACGAGTTAGGTATTTTTCTGTCTGAAGCCCTGAGCGAATGCCTTCCAGGAATCCGCCTTGTTTTTGGAGGTTTTCGGCGATTTCCTTGGAGTTAAAGGCAATGCTGGTATAGAAAAATGTGAAGACAAACACCAGCAGGAAATACGTCACAGGGTAGATATATGGCTCCCAGCCACCGGCGGCAAAAGTTTGAGCCGAAGGGTTGGCGAACCAGGTTGAGAGATTCGTGCCCCACTCCTGCAGTCGGCCGCTGTCGGAATTGCCCATAATCTGTCCGGCGAAGCTAGGCACACTGAGGAAAGCCACGGCAAAGATAATCGGGATTACACCGGCTGTGATGAGCTTGATGGGCAACATAGTGGAGACACCACCGTAAGCACGATTGCCTTGGACCCGTTTGGCGTAGTTTATAGTTAGCCGCCTGGAGGCCTCGTTTAGTTTGACGATCAGAATAGTCACGACCAGTGTCGTAGCGGCAATTATCAAGCCATAGATAGCCTGTGTGCGGTTGTAGATGATTTGCTTGCCAAAGAGGGAGAATGACGAGCCCTCACTGAAGATAGACTCACCGATACTTGTTATGGTGGTTGGCAGCTGGCTGACGATACCGACGGTAATCAAAAGTGAAATACCGTTGCCGATGCTTTTTTCTGTGATCAGTTCGCCTAGCCACATCAACACCATGGCTCCGCCGGTCAGCGATGTTACCATCAATACCCACTGAGCAATTCCGACACCGGCAGTGATATCACCGATACCGCCGACTTGCACGGCTGCCTGACGTACCAGATAAATAGCACCGACAGATTGGATAATCGCCAGCGGCAGTGTCAGCATACGAGTGTATTGGTTGATTTTCTTGCGTCCGAACTCGCCCTCCTTCTGCAGAGCCTCCAGCTGTGGGATAGCCTTGGTCAGAAGTTGCATGATAATGCTGGCGTTAATGTATGGCCCCAAGCCCACAATCATGATGGAGAAATTCGCTAGTGCTCCACCAGATGCAATATTCAGGAAACTAAGTAACTGTGAACTCTCTGTGGTGAATAAACCGTCCAGGACTTGCTTGAGTGTTTTTGGGTCGCTCAGGGGGATCGGTACGTGTGCCAGAATACGGAATAATAGCAGCATACCTAGGACTGCCAGGATGCGATTGCGCATGTCTGGGTTTTTCAATGATTGCCAGATCAACTTCCAACTCATTTGTTTTACTAAGTACCCTCTCTTGTAATTTTAGTATTATGACACACCTTAGTATGTCATGCTATGGAGTAAGGGGACAGGTTCTAGTGGCTAGTCTCTGTCTTCTTGGTACGTCCAATTTGCGGTGTCGCTGCGAATGTACCGCCGGCCTTCTGAACCATTTCGATGGCTTTGGCACTGGCAAGCTGAACACGCACAGTCACTTTACTGGTTACCTCGCCATTAACTAGTAGTTTGACACGGACGTATGGGCTGGTGATGAAATTGGCTTCAGCCAAAGTGAAATTGTCAGCAGTTTTGCCAGCAAATTTATCCAGCTGACCGGTGAAAATTACTTCGGCTTTTGGACGGATCGAACGGAAGCCAGGTAGTTTTGGCAGTTGCATGTATAGTGGGCTTTGGCCACCTTCAAACCCTGGGCGCACCCGTCCGCCACTTCGGGAATTTTGTCCTTTGGTACCACGTCCAGCCGTTTTGCCCTTGCCAGCGGCAATGCCCCGACCGACTCGAGTGGCTGACTTCTTCTTGGTTGTTTTTAATTCGTTGAACTTCATAATTTCTCAACCTTTTCAGCAGTTACAGGCTTCTTTCGTATTACTTTTTCTTTACTACTCTCGGCTGGCGGCATTGTCGCCTTGGTGATCCAGTTTTTAGCAGGCTCTAGGCTTTGCAGAGCAGCTAATGTAGCGTACGCAGTGTTTATTTTGTTACTGGAACCGAGTGATTTGGACAAGACATTGCTGACTCCGGCTACTTCTAGAACTGTCCGGACAACCCCACCGGCGATTAGACCGGTACCGGCGCTGGCTGGTTTGATCAAAATCTTGGCTCCACCTACCTTGGCTTCTGCTTCATGGGGCAATGTGCCGCGGTACAGTGAGACCACAACTACGCTTTTCTTGGCTACATCGACGGCTTTGGCTATAGCAGAAGTTACATCGGCTCCCTTGGCGATACCAATACCGACCTTGCTTTTGTGGTCACCGACAACAACCAGTGCCCGGAAGCGGAAACGGCGACCGCCTTTGACCACACGCGCCACACGGTCGATGTGAACCACTCGCTCATCATATTGCTTTTCTTCGACGGGCATCTGGTCTCGAGGATTACGTTGGTTTCGCGTTTGTTGATATGCCATTACACGCTCCCTATGGTCGCTTCAAAAAATAAAGAACAGACAACAAATAACAATTCAGCATCCGATGCTTTTTGTTTTTTATTATTTGCTATTTGGTGTTGAGTGTAGTGAGACATCTTAGAACTCCATTCCTTCTGCTCGGGCCGCATCGGCCAGGGCTTTTACACGACCGTGGTATAGTTTGCCGTTACGATCAAATACAATCGTAGTGATTTTCTTCAGCTTGGCTTTTTTGGCAATCTCAGTGCCTGCCCAAATGGCCTTATCTGTCATATTTTGCTCGTTTTCTTTGTGGCCTACAGTAGTGACAGCCACCAGAGTTCTCTGGGTGATGTCATCAATCAGCTGCGCACTGACGTGTTTGTTGCTGATGTGGACGCTCATGCGCGGTCGTTCGGCTGTGCCTGATATGCTGGCCCGGACACGGTATTTGCGTCTGTTCAGATTCTGTAATTTGCTTGAAATTCTACTCATGATGCTCTCCCTTCGGTCGCTTCAGTGATCAGTGAACGGTGAACGGTGAACGGGCTGGTTACAAATGTTCTCTGTTCACGGTTCACGGTTCTCTGGTGTTGAGTGATACTCATACTATTTTTCCTTACCTGATTTACCGGATTTACGAATAATGCGTTCGCCGACATATTTTATGCCTTTGCCCTTGTATGGCTCGGGTTTTTTGAGGGCACGAATTTCTGCAGCAACTTGACCCACCTGTTGCTTGTCAATTCCGGTGACAGTAATGATGTTTTGTTCCACGGCGGCGGTGATTCCAGTAGGCAGTGTGTAGTTAACCTCGTGAGAAAAACCAACATTAAACTTCAAACCATTTCCGGCCAAAGCCACACGGTAGCCAACGCCATTTAATTCTAGTTGCTTAGAAAAGCCCTGGCTGACTCCAATGATCATGTTATTGATCAGTGTACGCATCAGTCCGTGTTTGGCACGGTTTTGCGGGTCGTCGTTTACACGGGTTACCAGTAGTTCTTCGCCTTCTTGTTTGATTGTGATGCCTGGAATAGTGAACTGAGTCAGGCTGCCTTTGCCGCCTGTCACAGTAATTAGATCAGAGTCGATTACGACAGTCACGCCGGAAGGGACATTGATCGGTTGTTTTCCTATACGACTCATCTTAAAATTCTCCGAATTTTATGGAATATGGATTATGGATTTTAGAATACGGAATAGTAGCCCTGTAGCTCATTCCAACTTCTATATTCCAACTTCTATATTCCATTAGTAGACCTTACAAAT
>CAYGDJ010000032.1:0-1369 GCA_964348625.1 uncultured Candidatus Saccharibacteria bacterium
AAGCCCCGTAGGCACTGGCTTTGCCAGTGACAGCGGGGCTGGTGCGAAGGTTGTGTTAGATAGTCTTGTCGCCCCAGCTTGAAAATGCCAATATAGCTACTACTACAGCTACCATAATGAACACAAACTGCCGCCTCAGCAACACTGTCAATCGTTCGTGTTGCTCCAGATAATATATGGCTGCCAAACCATAGCCTATAACCGTTAAAAGCAAGGTTGGCTGGGCGATCACACTATAAAACAGCAGCCAATGCCCCAGAACCCACGTCAAAGCCGCCGCAAAATACCCCCACGTGTGGGCGTACAGCGATGTATATGGTTCGTCAAAACTGGTGAAAAAATGTCTGGCAGCTACATAGGCGATCAGCCCCGCCCCCAGCACCAGTCCAATTAATGGCGCCTCGCGCCAGCCCAAAAATAACGCCACAAGCCCGCACAGCTGTCCCACTACGGCTTGCAGTGATATGCCCAGAATGTCTGATCTGGGCTTGAGCACCAGTAACCAGCCACCGTACGCGACTGCCCAGAACAATTGCCATGACGCCGTATAGGTATTTGCCATGAACGTCAGAAACGCCAAACCTACGATGATGTCGGCGGCGTTAGCTCTGATGTTTGGCCACCAGTGGCGTGGCCGAACCGCCAGCATGCGCCATTTGCTTAGCAGCACCAAACCCAGTGCAATCTGCGGAAAATCGATCCGGATAAATACAAACATTAGAGCCGGCAGCAGAGCCGTGAGGGCCAAATGAACTATGTGGGCAAACCCAGCTTTGGGCTTAATTTTGGAGACGAGTGACTTCATCGGTACCTAGGATTATAGCAAAGTCAGCCGTGCCGGGGTCAATTGTCATACCAGCCGGCATCTTGGTGACTGCTGTTACTTTGAGGCGCTGTTCCAGATAGTGTTTGGTGTATTTCTTGGCGCCGTTACGCAGATCAACCAAAATTGTTTTTTGATTACCCTTGGTCGGCGCATCAGCGGTTGTAGTGATGTTGTAGCCGTAGGATTTGAGGTCTTCGGCGGTTTTGGCGGCTAGACCAGTGGTGTTCGTACCATTATAAACTGCTATCGCCGCGTCTTCTTTGCGCAAGAAACCATCTCGCAATTTGTTTCGAATGAAGTTCTGAATTTCTTTGTAATTATTGATACCGGCACGTGGTATGACAACTGACAAGCCACTGATATTACTGGTCATGACATAGTTGTTGGGTGGATCGGCTAGGCCGATGGATTCGACTTTGCTGCCGTCAATTTGTTTGCCTATGTCGTACAGCCGCATCAGCTCGTCAATTGTCATGTTCATATTGATATGGTTGCCGAAAGCATTGATGAGCTGGTTAATCTTCAGCGGATTGCTGAGAGTGC
>CAYGDJ010000032.1:1469-5976 GCA_964348625.1 uncultured Candidatus Saccharibacteria bacterium
CCTTCGAAATCAATCATTCCGTGGTAGTGAATCGGTATACCCAGCGTCGACTCGATGGTGTCTTCAATAGCATTGAAGCCAGCCTCCTCGGCTTTACTGGCTTTGTTGTCGATTTTTTTGCCAGCCAGGATTTTGTTCTTCGCCGAGGCATAGACGGCATTGATTTTCATAGACCCCAGAGAAGGTGTTTTGACATATAAATCACGGGGGATGCTGACCAGAGCCGCTTCCTTGTGTACTGGATCAATGCTGGCCACCAGTATGGTATCTGTCAGGTCAGGTGCGGTGTGACCATCACCGCCACGACCAAGCAACAGGATATTGACCCGGCCGTCGCCCTCCCCACGCAACTTGCTGGGGTCGACGTTCTCGTCCAAGGCAGCAGCATTGCCTCCACCGCTGAGGACTTTGCGGGCCTTCAGGTAGCCATTGGTAACCATGTAGCCACCGCCTAGCACTATAATGACGCTGACAGCGATCGCGCTGCGTTTAATGATACTAGCCCAGTTGCGTTTGCGCCTTTGCTTTGGTTTTTCGGCAGTAGCACCGATTAATTGTATGTTGCCGTCGGTGTCACGCAGTGGCCTGCGGCGAGATTGAACCGGTGTAATGTCAGTACTCATGGGAGTAGTTGTTGGCCGATCAAAGCCGACTGTGCCCTTGCGTACCGCATGAAAACCATCGATGCGTTTGAAATCACCCAGACGTGATCGCGGTTGGTCTGGAGACTTTGGGCTGGAACCACCGACGAACCCGTCTAATGACGCACGCTTGTTACTACGCTGGTTATGTTTACGAAAATTATCCATATATTTTAGATATCTTAGGTGCGCTCAGGTAGCTTGCCTGCTGCTAAGCATTTCTTATAGTTATCTGCTTCTGGTATAGTTTGAATCTGAACATGCAACAGATGAATAGTCTAACACAACCGCCCGACCCAGCCCAAAACTTTTTGAGCTTTCAACCGGCAAATCCGAAACCGCAGGGTGAGGGCTGGCGAAGCATATTGTCCACTGTATTATTGCTGTTGGCGGCGCCTTTGATAGCACTTTTTTTGATAAACTTTGTGTTCCAATCATACGAGGTAGACGGTCCGAGCATGGAATCAACCCTGTACGATCAAGACCGCTTGATTGTGCTCAAAACCGGCAAAACCTGGGCCCGGGCGACAGGCGGCAGTTTTATTCCAAAACGCGGCGATATTGTTATCTTCAACAAAACCAGACTTGGCCAGTTTAACGGTGCCGAGAAACAGCTAATCAAGCGTGTTATCGGCTTGCCTGGCGAACGAGTCGTTGTAAAAGACGGCAGTATAACCGTCTACAATCGGGAATTCCCGGGTGGATTCAACCCAGACAAACAAGCTGATTATGGAGACGCTATCCTGAGTACGTCTGGCAATCTCGATATTACTGTGCCAAAAAACCACATCTTCGTGAGTGGTGATAACCGTGGTAATTCACTTGATTCACGTGATTTTGGAACCGTACCGGCAGCCGACGTTGTCGGCACGCTGGCTCTGCGCATTTTCCCACTTAACAAGCTAGAAGCCTTTTAGATCTTAGACTTTTGATAAGCCCTGTTAGCATTTTGCCTACCTCTTCTGAAAGTGCCAACTCATTAGAGACATCAATCTTATATATTCTGGAACATAAATGTAACTGCGTCTCTAGCTCCGCCAATGATCCGAGTGCAATGCCCGTAAATTGGATCGTTTCCTGTCGGTTTAGCCTTTTCTGGCCTTCTGCTATATTTGAAGGAATCGACACGGCAGCACGCTTCATCTGATCGCACAATGCATACATTTCTGTTTTTGGTAAATTGGCACAGACCTTGTAAACAAGCTCCACAAAATCCATAGATTTCTGCCAGACAGTGAGATCTTTATAATTATATGTAGCCATGTCTTTATTCTAAGATCTGAGCTCTAAGATCTAAGATCTACCAAGCTGCTTTATGAGCTTTTCTAGGTCTTCGTCGGATTTGAAATGGATCTCCAGCCGACCGCCTTTGGCGGTTCGTTTGATCGACACTTGTGTTTTGAGGTGGCTGCTAAGCTGTTCTGTTTCGGGGGTTGTAGTTGCTAGGCGCTTATGAGGAGTGACTGCGGATTTTGCACCTGTGCGAACTCCAATTACAAACTGTTCGGCCTGACGTACAGACCAGCCTTTGTCGATGATTGACTTCAGTAACTCTGCCTGTGCTTTTGGTTCGGTTTTCAATGCCAGAATGGCTCGGGCATGACCTTCGGAAATTTTATTGTGCTGCAGTGCCTCGACTGCGGCTAGTGGTAGCTGCAACAGTCGCACAATGTTATTTATGGTCGATACGGCCTTGCCCAGACGTTCGGCGATTTCACTGTATTGAATATTGAACTGTGTATGCAGTTTTTCAATTGAGATGGCCTGTTCGAACGGCGACAGATCCACCCGCTGGACATTCTCGATAAGGGCGATTTCCAGCCTCTCCAAAATCTCCGGTTTACGGACTATGGCTGGGACTTTGTCCAATCCTGCCAGTTGCGCGGCGCGCCATCGGCGCTCACCGGCAATGATGATGTAGCCTGACTCATCGGGCGAAACAATCAGTGGTTGCAAGATTCCAAAACGCTTTATCGAACGGCCTAGTTCAGCCAACGCTGTCTCGTCAAAGCTTTTTCGTGGTTGGTCAGGATTGGGGGCGATGTCCGTAATGAACAAATTTTGTACTCGCTCATTACTATCCATTAACAGCGACGGATCAAAGTCTGTGGGGATCAAAGACTCCAATCCCTTGCCTAATCCTTTATTCGCATTATTGCTCATTATTGTTGCCTTCCCTTGGTGGTTACTGTGTAAGTTTATTGTCTTAAGTGGATAGTGTCTAGTGGCTAGTGGATAATTTCCTATAAATAGCATGGAGCATCTTCTGAATCTCGTGCAATAAGTTGATCTCTTCTTCTGTATTCAGACCGAATATTTTCGCGACCAGCAGGAGTTGTGTTTCTAGCTCACCTGCTGAGCCTCTTGCTATACCTAGAAAGTGCGTATATTCTTTGGTGTTATGCCTCTGTTGACCTTCAGCTATATTACTAGGTATGGATACGGCTGAACGACGCATTTGATTAGTTAGTCCGTATATCTCTGATTTTGGTAATTCAGATGTCTTCTTATAAACCTGTGCGACAAGCTCGAATGATGTCTGCCACACAATCAAATCTTTATAAGACTTTACCGCCCCTGTTTTATTGGTTTGGTTCATGATTAGCCATCTCCTTTTCCCTAGCCCCTAGCCACTAGCCACTATTCACTCTCCTTAAAAATTCCTTCGTTAGCGATTTGTAAGCACGAGCACCCTTCGACCACTTGTCATGTTCTACTATGGCCTTTCCGAAGCTAGGAGCTTCGGCCAACCTAACGTTACGCGGAATGATGGTGCTAAACAGCTTGTCACTAAAATATTTCTTCAATTCATCATACACCTGTTCGGATAATGACGTGCGTGAGTCAAACATTGTTACAGCTACACCCAGAAGTTCCAGATTTGGGTTCAACCCTGCGCGCACTTGCTGCATGACACTCAAAAGTTGACTTAGTCCTTCTAGAGCATAGTATTCGGCCTGTACTGGGATCAGTAGCCAGTCAGCCGCACAAAGTGCGTTAACAGTTAGTAGCCCGAGTGACGGCGGACAATCTATCAGAACAAAATCATAATCCAGTCCTGTCAGAGCTTGCTTTAACTGAAGTTCACGTTGTGTGGTATTAACCAGTTCGACTTCCGCGGTTGCCAGTTTTGCGCTAGCTGGCACGATGTATAAACCAGTTAAAGCCGTTTCTCGTACTGCTTTATCCAGGCCTACTTTACGGAACAAAACCTCTAAGGCGGTTGGGTCAATTTGCTTGTCTATACCTAATCCGCTGGTTGCGTTACCTTGTGGGTCAAAGTCCACGATCAAAACTGACTTGCCGCTCTTTGCCAGATATGCTCCGACATTAATAGCGGTGGTCGTTTTGCCCACGCCGCCCTTTTGATTTAATACAGCTACAATCTGTGGCATTATTTATTTTTCCCCTTTTTCTACCTCTCATTTTTCTACCATAAGACTACCATCATTCACGCTTCAATACCACTCCATGACACCAAAACACCATGTCGCAAAATATTTAAGTGCTAGCCGACAAAATCGTGATAGTTCTTCGGGCCAATCTGTTTCCAGGTAGCAGTAGGATAGGTTTTCTGCCAATCTGTCGGGGGCTTTGCGGACTTATCGCTCCATTTAGACTCATAACCGTGTAATTCGCCTGCCCTTTCTTCTATAAGATCAATTTCTTGGCCCGTCCATGTACGCCAAAAAAACTCGTTAGCTGGCTGATGTTTATACTCGCGGTATTTCTTGCGTTCCATGAACACATAGTTCTCCCAGAGTTGCCCGACGTCGTTGCGTATCTGGATGTCGTTAAAGTTTTCGATCACGGCATTACGCATACCTAGATCGTAAAAATAATACTTGGCTTTTTTGGTTACTTCT
>CAYGDJ010000033.1:0-2316 GCA_964348625.1 uncultured Candidatus Saccharibacteria bacterium
GTTCCTGGCGATGGCTTTGAATCCGGCAGTAGTCTGGATAACTCATAAACTAAAGAGCAAAAGCCGGACTCGCGCGACTGGTTTTGCCTATCTCATAGTTCTGTCGGTTTTGGCGGGACTGCTGTGGTTGGTAGTACCGCCATTGGTTCAACAAACCAGTGATTTCATCGAGGACATTCCAGAAACGATAGAGAGTTTCAAGACTCAGGATTCAGCTACGGCGCGATTTGTGCGTCGTCATGACCTCAACCAACAGCTGGATCGCTGGAGTAATGATCTGAGTAACCGGACGGGTGATCTGATAGATCCTGCGCTCAACACAGCCAGCCGAGCGCTTAGTACTGTGGTTTCCATCATCACCGTGCTGGTCCTGACGTTTATGATGCTTGTCGAAGGCCCGATGTGGTTTGAACGACTGCTAGCACTTCAGCCAGAAGATAAACGGCAACAACGTCGTAAGATCGCCCAGCGCATGTACCGTGTCGTGACCGGCTATGTCAACGGCCAGGTTCTGATCGCGGCGATTGCCGCCAGCTTTTCTCTGGTGGCCTTACTTATCGGTAACGTCCTGTTTGACGCCTCGGTCAATGCCGTGGCTCTAGCCGGTATCACCTTCGTTTTCGGGCTTATTCCGCTGATTGGGAATATCCTCGGTGCGGCCATCATAGTGCTGATGACGCTGTTTGTGTCGACTCCTTTCGCGATTGCTGTAGCGGTTTTCTTCCTGGTCTATCAACAGATTGAAAACATCACCATCCAACCATACATCCAATCCCGTGGTAACCAACTGACTCCGCTGATGGTATTTGTGGCCGCTCTGCTGGGCGCAGGTTTTGGTGGGCTACTGGGCGCACTTGCCGCCATCCCCATCGCCGGCTGCCTGAGGATATTGCTGGAAGAAAAGTTCAACAAACAATTGCCCGCTGACGATTCGGCTAAATCCTAAGCTCTAAACCAAATTTGACCTTGGTCGGTATCTCGAACACCTACACTATGACTGGCAATTGTGTCCCGTAAATCATCGGAGGCTTTCCAATCCTTTGAATCGCGGGCTGTCTGGCGTTTTTGAAGCAGTTCTTTTATATCGGCAGAGACATCATCTTGGGTGCTCAAATCAAAACCAAAAACAGCGTCAATAGTAGCCAGTAGCTTGGTAAATGCCTGGTCGGCACCGGCAGGAACACCCTGCTCTACGACGTTGAAGGCTTCCTCAATTATGCTGAATGCTTGAGGTGTATTGAGGTCATCTTCCAGAGCTGTTTGCAGGCCGACACGTGCCCGCACCAACGCCTCGGCGCTGTCCTCGTCGCCAGTTGCCAGTATTTGATGCCGCAAATTTGCGGCGTTGCGCCACCGATGCATACGCCTCTTGGCTTCATTCAGTAATTCCTCGGAAAAGTCCAGTTGGGAACGGTAATGTGCCTGCAGCATCATCAGCCGAATCACGCTGGGGTCGTAGTTCTTAGCCATTTCATGAATGGTTAGGAAGTTTTGATTGCTTTTGCCCATGCGTTTGCCGCTTATATAAAGCAATCCGCCGTGAACCCAATACTTTACAAAAGGTACTTTGCCAGATGCGGCTTCCATTTGGGTAAGCTCGGCCTCATGATGTGGGAATATCAGATCAGAACCGCCGCCGTGAATGTCATACTGCGGGCCGAAGTAGTGTTCGGTTATGGCAGTGTCTTCGATGTGCCAGCCGGGACGACCGTCTCCGAACGGGGCCGGCCAGCTTGGTTCGCCGGCTTTTTTAAATTTCCAAAGGCAGAAATCATTCCAACCACGCTTTTGGTCAGAGTGGTCAATCCTCGACTGGGCGTCATCCTCGGCGACTTTGTCGCGTCCAGACAGTTTGCCATAGCCCTGGAATTTGGCTATCTCAAAATAAATGCCATCGTCCGTGGTGTAAGCAAATGCCCTGTCCAGCAGCGTTTGGACTTGATTGATTATGTCATCAATGTGCTCGGTGGCGCGGACGTAGCGAAAATTGTCGACCCGCAAACTTTTCATATCTTCCAGATATTGGGTTTCAAACTTTTGGGCTAGCGACTGCCAATCGGTATTTTGTTCGGCAGCTCGCGCGATGATCTTGTCCTCGACGTCTGTGATGTTCATGATGGCGTCGACTTCGTAACCGATATGTTTTAGCAAACGCACCAGGACGTCCATGGTGATGGCCGTGCGTCCGTTGCCGATGTGCAGGTAGTCATAGACGGTTGGGCCGCAGACGAACATGTGAGCTTGTTTGCCGTTAATCGGCTTGAATTCTTCTTTTTGCTTGGTTAGGGTGTTGTATAGCTTCATCTGCTTGATAGT
>CAYGDJ010000033.1:2416-5896 GCA_964348625.1 uncultured Candidatus Saccharibacteria bacterium
TTCGAAAAGTCCTGTCTATTTATTGGTCGGCCGCCACGCCACGCAAGTGGCTGTGGTCCGTTGGCTTTTTCTCACACACGCTCTTCTTTGTCGGCACAAATGTCTTGCAGCCATACTTGATCAGCCGTTTCATAAATGACCTGACCCATGTGGAGGGCAAGGACCTGGGGCATTTTGTGTCCTTCATAGGCATCTGGGTCGGGCTCAGCGTAGTTCAGACGGTCATAGGTAGGATCGGGATTTACACCTGGTTTATGGCATATATTTACACGATACGGGACATTGATCTTACCAGCTTCAGGACGATACTTTCGCATGGTAGTGATTTCTTCACCAACAACTTTACCGGTTCGCTGGTTACCAAATTCAGTCGTTTTGGGCGGTCGTACGACATTCTGTCTAAATCTGTCATGTTTGAGCTGAACTCGATACTGGTTCAGATAGTTTTTCCGTTTGTGATCTTGCTGTTCATCGCGCCGGTAATCGCAGTGATCATGCTGGGTTGGACAGTGGTATTCATCGGCAGCTTGCTGTATCTGCACAAAAAGAAGATTCCCAGATCACGACTGGTTGCCGAGTATGATTCAAAATCAACTGGCGCTGTGGCTGATGTCATCACCAACGCCTTGTCAGTAAAGATGTTTGCCCGCTTTCCAGCCGAACTGGCGTCATTCACCGCCCTAAGCAACCTGCGGGTCAAGGCACGCTTCAGGAATATGATATTTACTGACTTCATCCGTACGTATAAAGTCGTTTTTATTCTCATTCTGGAGGTGCCGGTGTTTCTGCTCTCCGCCAAGTTTGCCATTGAAGGTCGGGCAAACATTGGCCAAATACTACTGATACAACTCTATATCCAGCAGTTGCTTCGCAGTCTGTGGGAAGTCGGCAGACTGGTTGAGAATGTCGAGGAAGCCATAGCTGACGCTACCGAGATGGCCGAGATTTATGAGCTACCGATCTCGGTTGTCGACCCGGCCAATCCACAAAAATTGGGCGACATTGAGGGCCTGATAGAGCTCAAGCACGTTGACTTTACTTACGAGGGCGATAATGAAAGTACCGTTTTTGACAACCTAAACCTGCAGATTTCAGTAGGCCAAAAAGTCGGTTTAGTCGGTCCTAGCGGCGGCGGCAAGACCACCCTGACTAAGCTACTACTGCGGTTTATGGATATCACAGCTGGGCAGATAAGTATTGATGGCAAGGACATCGCCAAAGTCACCCAGGACGATTTGCGCGAGCACATCGCCTATGTTCCACAGGAACCACTACTGTTTCACCGTACTATCTACGACAACATCGCCTACGGCGATCCGACTGCCAGCAAGGAAGCCGTGATGAAGGCTGCCGAGCTGGCTCATGCCGATGAGTTCATTGATAAGCTACCACTAGGGTATGAGACCTTAGTTGGTGAGCGTGGTATCAAACTGTCCGGCGGCCAAAAACAACGTGTCGCCATAGCCAGAGCCATGTTGAAAAAAGCCCCGATATTGTTACTGGACGAAGCCACCTCTGCCCTGGACAGCAAGAGCGAAAAACACATCACCGCCGCGCTTAATAACCTCATGAAAAACCGCACTACCATAGTTATCGCTCACCGCTTGTCAACCATCCGCAAACTGGATAGGATTCTGGTGCTCAAAGACGGCAAGATAGTGGAGGACGGCAAGCACGCCGAACTGTTGGAGCAGAAAGGTCTCTACGCTGAACTATGGGGTCACCAACAGGGCGATTTCTTGGACGAAGAAACAAATTAGAGTTTGTCTAGTAGTTCTGTCGCTTTGGTGATGCATTGGCGCTTGATTTGTTCAAGCGGTTGACCGTCCTGGATTTTGAAGCCAGCAGCGTAGCGGTGTCCGCCGCCGCCAAAGTGCGCGGCCAGCTCCGCAGCTATGTGGCCGCCGTGATTGCAGCGGATAGAACCAGTGACCTTGCCGTCTTTGTAGGATTTTAGAACTATCGCCACCTTCACGCCTTCGGTCTGTAGCATGTCGCCTTGGACGAGTGGCGCGGGGTTGTACAGCGGGCTGAACTCCATCAGCTCGTCATATGGAATCGTTACCATGGCGATGCGGCCATCAGCTTCAAATGCGCTGCGTTCAATCAGACGGCCTTTGTAGCGGAATATTTCTGCCGGCATTTTCATGAGCGCTCGCCGCGCGTCTTCTAATGCCGCTCGGTCAACGCCCTGTTCGATCAGATCGGCAATAATCCGGTAGGTAGTTGGCGTAGTACCTTCGCTGGAAAGACCTAGTGAATCAGACAGGACAGAGCTGACTATGTGGGTTTTGGCCTGCAGATTCAGTGGCCATTTCAGATCATCGGCTAATTTGTAGATCACCTCTCCTGTGGCAACGGCGTCGTTGTCGTTGATGACGATGGTGGCATACGGTATGTCACACTCGACGTCGCTGTGGTGGTCCAATACTATCACTGGTTTGCTGGCCACCCAGTTTCGGTAGTCACTTTGTTCTAGCTTTTCCAGTAGCAAAACAGCGCTGGTGTCTACGATGATACTCAGGTCAAATTGGGTCGGTATGGTATTTGCTACACGATCCCAGCCCTTCAGGTGTCGCAAATAGTCAGCTACATCAACGCTACAATACAGAAACGTTTCCTTGCCCATATCACCCAAAATTTCTTCCAGCGCTAAAGCACTGGCCAGGCTATCTCCGTCCGGATTATCCGCCTGAATTACAACTATGCGCTGAGCTTCAATCACAAGTTCTTTGATTTTACTTATCTCTGTTTGCATATAAGGTCTATTGTAAATGACCAAGCACCAAATCCCAATGACCAAGTAAGCACCAATGCCATAATGACTAAATTAAGACATTGGAACTTAATGAATTGGGTCATTGATTGGTCATTGGAGCTTGCTGATTAGCTCTTAGAGAGTTGTGCGGCCTTCCAAAGCCCTACCCAAGGTGATCTGGTCGGCGTATTCCAGGTCGACGCCGACGGGGAGGCCTCGGGCCAGTCGTGTTATTTTGACTTTCTTCTTGCCAATTTGCTGTTGGATGTAAAGTGCCGTTGATTCACCCTCGACACTGGCGTTGGTGGCTAGGATAATTTCCTTCACCTTGTCCTCGTCGATACGTTTCAGAAGCTCCTTGATGTGTAATTGTTCGGGACTAATCCCATCAATCGGCGAAACCAGACCACCGAGTACGTGGTAGGTGCCTTTGAACCGGTTGGTTTTTTCCAATGCCACGATGTCAAAAGGTTCGGCGACAACCGCCACGAGCTGTTTGTCTCTGGACGGGTCGGTGTACAAGTCAGACAGCTCCTTGCCTTGTTCGACAAGCGCGAAAGTTTTTTTGCACTGTCTTACGCCGTCATGTAATTTCTCCATGCTTTCCGCTAAGCGTCTAGCTGTCGCCGGCTCGGCCTTGAACAAAAAGTAAGCATAGCGCTCGGCAGTACGCGGCCCGACCCCAGGCAATGCGCTAATGTCGTCAATCACGGATTGCAGCG
>CAYGDJ010000034.1:0-5802 GCA_964348625.1 uncultured Candidatus Saccharibacteria bacterium
TTCGTGAACGTCTTGCCAAGAACTTGGCTTGGCCAAGTTTTGGAAGACGGCCTGTCGGTCCGTTCCTCGGAGAGAAAATGCACTGAGCACTAAGCGCGAAAGTTGTGTCTAGGCTCAAAATGCAGTAATGACCCATCAAAATAGTGAATATAATACGCTATAGCGTATTATATTCACTATATCAAAGAGCTTTAAATTCTAGAATTTTGAGGGAAGCTTAATTAGATGCGGACGGTGTATATAGGACACTCACATTTTCTCACAGCAACAGACCACAGGTATAGCAACCCCAAAACAAAACCTGTCTTTTTAGCCGCTCGGGTACGGCCAAAAAGACAGGTTTTGTTTTTGCGGGAGCTATAAGTATTCCCTCGCACATCGACGGAAACGATAGTGTTTGAGAGGGCTCACAGAGATTCCACCCTACGCCCCTTTTATAACAGAGGTAAATTTGCTAAAATAGTTCGGTTATGGCAAAAACAGTCTACGTTGGTCTTAGCGGTGGTGTCGATTCCTCAGTGGCAGCTGCTCTTTTGAAACAGCAGGGCTACGATGTGGTTGGTGTTTTCATGAAAAACTGGAGCAAAGACCTGCCTGGTTTCCCATGTCCCTGGAAGGAAGATTATCAGGATGCCAAACGAGTTGCCGTGCAGCTCGGGATTCCTTTCAAGATGTATGATTTTGAAACCGAGTACCGCCAAAAGGTGGTGGATTACATGGTGGCCGAATACCAGGTCGGCCGGACGCCAAACCCGGACATCATGTGCAACCAAGAAGTGAAGTTCAAATTATTTCTAGAGACAGCTTTAGCGGATGGCGCTGACCTGATTGCCACTGGCCACTATGCCCGTGTAAATAAAATACGCGATAGCGTTTTTTATTTACGAACGGCGAGAGACTTTGAAAAGGATCAGTCATATTTTCTCTACAGAGTTACAGAGCAAGCTTTAGCACGCAGCTTGATGCCCATTGGTGAGTTCAAAGCCAAGGCTGAAGTGCGCGCCTTAGCCAAAAAATTTGGACTAGTTACGGCCGAGAAGAAAGACTCACAGGGTATTTGTTTCGTCGGCAAAGTCGGGATCAAGGAATTTCTGGATAACGAGCTAGGACCCCAAAAACCTGGTAAAATCGTCGATGATCAAGGAAGGGCCATTGGCGAACACCAGGGGGCAATTTATTACACTATTGGCCAGCGGCATGGTCTGAACGTCGGTGGTGGGTTGCCGTACTATGTCACAGGCAAGGACATGCGGAAAAACCAAGTCTACGTCACAACTGATCTAAATGACCAAAACCTCTGGCACAAGAAACTAACCCTGACCGATGTGCACTGGATCAATGGCATGCCAAATGTGAAAGCACGAACCTTTCATATAAGGATGAGGTACAGAGCACCACTGGTGGCCTGTACGGTTGCAGTAGCCGGCGACACGCTACAGGTAGCGTTGTCAGAGGAAGTTCGTGCCATCACCCCAGGCCAATCGGCAGTGATCTACGACGACAGCCAAGTCTTAGGCGGTGGCATAGTTGTTTGATAAAATGAAACAGATGACAGCACAAGAAATCCGCAAGGCGTATTTGGATTTTTTCAAAGCACGGGGACACCAAGTCGTTCCACGGGCCTTGCTGGTGCCATATAACGACCCGACGACCTTATTCACCGGCTCTGGTATGCAACCGCTGATTCCATACTTACTAGGCGAATCACATCCCAGTGGCGTGCGCTTGGTAAATAGCCAGACTTGTCTGCGTGCCCAAGACATCGACGAAGTTGGCGACAATCGTCACACCACGTTCTTTGAGATGCTAGGCAACTGGTCCCTGGGGGATTACTTCAAAAAAGAGCAGCTACCGTGGTTTTTTGAATACCTTACTGATGTTGTAGGTTTAGATCCAAATAAGCTCTATGTGACCTGTTTTATCGGAGATGAGAAAAACAAGATCCCCAAAGACACCGAAAGCGCTGAAATATGGAAGGAACTATTTGCCAAAAAAGCTATCCAGGCCGAGGCCGTAGAAATTGGCTCAGAAGCAGATGGCTACAACAAAGGCATGCAAAATGGCCGGATATTCTACTACGACGCAGGCAAAAACTGGTGGTGTCGGGCTGGGAAAATTGACGACATGCCCGTGGGCGAACCGGGCGGGCCGGACAGTGAAGTTTTCTATGAATTTGACTTTGTAGAACATGACCCTAAGTGGGGTAAACACTGCCACCCCAACTGCGACTGTGGCCGGTTTTTGGAGATTGGTAACCAAGTCTTCATGGAGTATGTCCGCACAGCAAAAGGCTTTGAAAAATTACCGAAGTCAAATGTGGACTTTGGCGGCGGGCTAGAACGCATTGCTGCCGCTAAACTCAACAACCCAGATGTCTTCAAGATCAGTATCTTGTGGCCAATCATCACCGAACTAGAGAAATTATCTGGCAAAAATTACCATAGCCACACAGAGAGCATGCGGGTGATAGCTGACCATTTGCGGGCAGCCACGTTCCTAGCAGTAGACGGCGTGACGCCGAGCAACAAAGAGCAGGGTTATGTGATGCGCCGGCTGGTACGGCGGGCTATCCGGTTTGCCTTTGATTTGGGGATTGAGCAAAACTTCCTGGAGCAGGTGGTTCCGGTGATCGCTGATTTGTACCACGAGGATTTCCCGGAAGTGGCCGAGAAACGCCAAGAAATACTTAACGTGTTAAGTAAGGAAGAAAAAGTCTTCCGCCAGACGCTACGCAAGGGATTGAAAGAGTTTGAAAAATTCTTTCTGGAGAACGGTGAACAGAGAACGGTGAACAGAGCCGGAGAGGCTATTTTTGGGTTGTATGATACTTTCGGGTTCCCTGTTGAATTATCTGTTGAGGAGGCCTTTAAACGCGGTATTGAGCTTAGTGAAAATTGGCGGGAAGAATTTGATGCCAAGATGGCTGAACAACGGGAGCGCAGCCAAACTGCCAGCAAAGGGACTTTCAAGGGCGGCTTGGGCGGCCAGACTTTGCAACACAAGAAATACCACACCGCCACGCACTTGATGTACCAGGCACTGCGCGAAGTATTGGGTGATCATGTGATTCAGAGAGGATCAAACATTACCGAGGAACGGTTGCGGTTTGACTTCAGCCATCCAGAAAAAGTTACCCCAGAACAGACCAAGCAAGTAGAAGCTATCGTAAATCAGCAGATCGGCAAAGATTTGAAAGTTAGCTGGGCAGAATACCCGACCAAGGATGCCACCGGCAAACTCGGTGCGCTTGGCCAGTTTGGCGATCGCTATGGCGACACGGTCAAAGTCTACAAAATGATCGCTAACGGCGCTGATAAACCATTTAGTTTTGAAATCTGCGGCGGCCCACATGTTGACCACACCCTCCAGCTATTTGAAGATAGCAACGGTTCGACAAGCTCACCACAAAGAAAATTCAAAATCATCAAAGAAGAAGCCAGCTCCGCCGGTATTCGTCGAATAAAAGCCATTCTTCAATAATCGTCATCTGTATCATGGTATAATTGAAGCCGATTATGCTTGATAAATTGAAGGGTCATGCGAACACGCTAATTGCCCTAAAAAACAAAAAAACCTCCGGTTCCCACTACATCGTGGGTCTGGATATTGGGACAGAATTCGTCAAGGCTTTGATCGCCGAGGTTGATGGTGAAAATCTGGAAGTCATCGGCGTGGGACGGGCTCATCAGGCTTTGGCCGATATGCAAGCCGGGGCCATCGCCGACATCGCCAGCGTGGTACAGAATTGTGACAAAGCGCTTTCGGCAGCAGAGCAGCAGGCCGGTGTTAGTGCTCGTACGGCGGTGATCGGCATCGCTGGTGAACTGGTCAAGGGTACCACAATCACAGTAAGGTGTACGCGCAAAAATTCCGAAAAGCCCATAGACATCACCGAGCTGGAGCGGATTATCGGTTTGGTTCAGGAGCGGGCTCAAACCAAAGCCAAACAGCAATTGGTCTGGGAATTGGGCGGCAAAGAAGTCGAGATTCGTCTGGTCAACAGTGCGCTGGTAGGAATCGATATCGACGGCTATGCCGTGACGAATCCCATCGGCTTTCAGGGCAAAGAAGTCTTGGTTCAGCTCTACACGGCGTTTGCGCCGATGATTCACATCGGAGCATTGGAACGAACCGCCCAGGAGCTTGATCTGGACCTGTTGGCTGTTGCGGCTGAGCCATTCGCTGTGTCTCGTTCGGTCATCGGCGATGACCCTAACGCGACGATGAGTGCCATTCTAATGGATGTTGGCGGCGGTACAACCGATATTGCTGTTATCAACGAGGGCGGGGTACAGGGGACCAAGATGTTTGGCATTGGCGGACGAGCCTTTAGCCGGTCTGTGGAACGCGATCTGGGCGTGGAGTTTGAACAAGCCGAACAGCTCAAACTGGGACTAAGCACCGGCAAAATTCCACCACAGAAAATTCCGGCCATAGAAAAAGCCCTGACCAAAACCCTGGATGTCTGGAGCAGCGGTGTCGAGTTAGCTCTTGGCGAATTCGACAAACTGGATCATTTGCCAAACAAAGTCTTGCTCTGCGGCGGCGGCTCCAGCTTAGAAATGCTGATGGACCGGCTGGAATCCACCAAATGGTTTGCGAATCTGCCCTTTACCAAACGTCCCATCGTTCAGCACATTCAGCCAGAACAAGTAGTCGGAATTGTTGACAAAACCGGCGATGTTATCGATCATACATTCATTACCGCTATGGGTTTGCTGCGCGTTGGCCTGGATACCATTCACCAGCAAGACGCCAGCCGTCCAGCAGGTTCAATCAAAGAAAAAATCGACAAAATGTTAAGAGTTTAAAAATGACCAATAACCAAATCACAATCACCAATCAAAACCTAATGACGAAATTGTTAAATTGGTCACTCGGTCATTTAGTAATTACTTGGTTATTGGTACTTGAGGCTTGGTCATTGCAACCGAAGGGAGTTTTGTGAGTAGTACAGCCAAGGACACCATCTACATCGACATAGATGACGAGATCACCGCTATTATTGAGAAAGTTCGCGATGCCGAACATCACATCGTGGCATTAGTATTGCCAAAGCGCGCGGCCGTGCTGCAGTCGATCGTCAACATGAAGCTACTCAAACGGACTGCGACCGAGACCAACAAACAAGTCGTACTGATCACTTCAGAATCAGGACTACTGCCGTTAGCCGGAGCCGTTGGACTCCATGTGGCCAAAACTCTGCAGACTAAACCGGTCATCCCGCCAGCACCGGCAATTTCCAGCGGTATTGTGGCGGTTGACGAGGACGTCTCTGATGAACCTGACCTAGATGGCGACAAACCAGTCGGCGAACTGGCTGGTCTTCCGGCTGAACCAGAGGAGACTATAGAGGTAGATAATACCGAGGACACGTCTGCCACTCAGACAAATTCAACTCCCAAAAAATCCTCGAACAAGAAACTAAAGGTGCCTAATTTCAACAAATTTCGTTTGCGTACAATCCTGATTGGCGCGGCGTTAGTTGCTGTAGTAGTACTTTGGTACTTGGCTGCAGCCGTATTGCCCAAAGCCGTGGTGACACTAAAGACAGATACCCTGAGCATAACCACTGATATAAATTTCACCACCAAACCCGACCTAGACGCAGTTAACGTTGAGGAAAAAATCCTGCCGTCTGGGGTAAAGGAATTCCGTAAAACAGATACCGAGAAAGTAGCCGCCACCGGCAATAAAGACGCAGGCACCAAAGCCACTGGCACGATCAACGTCAAAAACTGTGAAGATTCAAACACACGAAGCCTTGGCGCCGGCACGACATTTACCGCTGGAGGCAAGAAC
>CAYGDJ010000035.1:0-5753 GCA_964348625.1 uncultured Candidatus Saccharibacteria bacterium
AAATATTTAGTCAAAGGACGTTTCATTTAATTAGTATTTTAAGCTAGCGCTTAAAACTTTGCACCCTTTTTTCGTGATCAAGACATCATTCTCTATCCGAACGCCCAGACCTTCCTTCTTGATATAGATGCCTGGCTCAACTGTCAAAACCATACCCGCCGACAAAGGTATATCATAGCTCCCTACGTCGTGGACATCCAGACCCATAAAATGCGAGGTCAGATGACCAAAGTACTGTTTGATAGTTGATTGCTCGATCGTTTTGATCAGACCGAGTTCCCGCAGTTTTTCGCCCATGTATTGATCCACGGCGTCTTCATTCTCCCGCAGCGTTATACCCGGGCGGAGCCTGGACAGAGCGAAATCATGCACATCTTTGACAGCGTCATAAACCGCTCGCTCGCGTTTGGTCGGCTGTTTCAAGAAGTAGGTACGAGTAATGTCGGCGGCATAATGCTCTACCTCGGCACCGGTATCTATATAGAGATACCGAGCATCAGTTAGCGGTTGGCTGTTTGATTGGTAATGAATGTGGCAGGTGTTTTTGCCTCCGGCAACAACCGGCAAGAACGAATGTCCAAGTGCGCCTCGTTTTCTGAATCCATGGGATAAATCCGCTTCGATTTCATATTCGTGAGCGTACTGTGGCAACCTGCGCTGGACGGTTTTCATAGTACTAACGGTTATATCCACGGCTCGTTGGATGGCTCGCAATTCCGGTTCTTGCTTTACCACACGCATCCGTGTCAGGTGCTGGCGCAAATCCAGCAATTCCAGATCAGGGTTCAGTGACTTGAACTGTTCGATCAATCTGGCTCTTGCCGGATTAGTGTACATGCCGTAATTTTCCAGGTGAGCAGCCGGCGCCGCAAGCGTTGCTATATGTTTGACACGCTTCAGACGCGTGCCTAATCGCTTCCAACCTTCTTTGGATGTCAGGATGCTATCAATTCCTGAATGCTTTTGCATCGCTGTCAGATCGTGTGGCGCACCCAGCGCCTCATCGGTTGGACTGAGATCAGGGACAATCAGGTATTGCTTGTCCTTATCCATGACCAAAATCACGTCAGGTGTCGTCAGTCCGGTGAGATACCAAAAACTGCTATCCTGACGAAACAAATAGCTGTTATCAGCGTTGCGCTGCATAAGCCCATTGGCCGTCAACACAATTGGCGCTGTTCCTGTGAACAGCTCCTGTAGACGCCGTCGGTTCCCCTCAAAAAACTCTGAACTAAAATAAGAGTCCATAATCAGCCTATAAGTATACCACTACCAAATTTTGGAATTTAGCGGGGCAGTGTCGATGTGCACGGGAGGTATGTGATCTACTTCAGCTGGAGCGTTTTTGACATCTGTTGCCAATCCCAACACCCCTGAGCTCGTAGCAGATGAGCCAAGAAATGTTAACAAATACTCACGATCGTGAGTATTTGTTAACATGGGGCTTTTTTGGTTGTTCAGAATGTGGTTAGTTAGAGCTAATTAACGTCTAACAGTTAGTTGCGAATCTTGAGTAGCTGTCATGATTTTAGCCGACAGATAGATGTTAATTAGCTCCTAGGTACTGTCTCAGAATTTTGGCCTTTTGTGAACCTACGGCTTTTTCCAATTCTATTTCTTGTGCCTGGGTGATGCCACGCATACTGCCAAATGTCCGCAGCAGTTTTTTGCGCGTAACTGGCCCGATAGTCGGTATGTCATCCAGCAAGCTGGCGGTTTGGCGTTTGGTCTTCAGCACCGAATGATAGCTGACGGCGAAGCGGTGTGATTCATCGCGGATGCGCTGCAGCAGTTTCAGCACATGACTGTTATCAAGCAGGTTCACTTCCTCCATTTTCCAGTTTCCATTTTCCAGTTTCCTTGGCAGAATTATCGTCTCTATCCGCTTGGCCAAACCTATCATGGGTATATCCAAACCGGCTGCTTGCATGGCTTGGAGTGCCGCATTTACCTGCCCCTTGCCGCCATCTATCAGGAATAAATCAGGCAAACCCCATGATTTACGATTGCTTTCCCTGAGCCGGCGGGTTATGGCTTCGTTCATATGGGCAAAGTCGTCGTTGCCAGGAATTCGTAAATTGAACTTGCGGTAGGACGCTTTGTCCGGCACGCCGCTGACGAACACTACCATGCTGGCGACGTTATCTGTACCCTGCATATGGCTAATGTCGTAGCCCTCAATCCGTCGCAACTTTCGCACCGCACCAGCCTGTGAAGGTTGCGGTTCCTGGTAAAGTCCAAGTAGCTCGGCCAGGCCGCTGAGGCCTTCGTCTTTGCTCATGTCCATGAATTCCCGATCAGAGAACACGATCTGCCGGCGCAGCTCTTTTAGCGCGAACAATTGGTTGCGGGCGATGGCGGCGGCTTCAAAATCACGCTGTTTGGCGGCGGTCCGCATTTCCCGTTCAATTTGCTTGATCACGGCTACCCGTTCACCTTTAAGATATTGTATGAGTTTTTTCAGGTTGTCTCGGTAGTCTTTGAGAGTTGTTTTGTCAGCCTCCAGCCCTGGACACAAACCCAGGTGGTATTGCAGACAAGCTCGTTTGGGTATGGCGTTGGTATGGGTTGAGTACGGGAAAACCCGACGCAAATATCTCAGTGCCCGCTTGACCGTAAAAGCACTGAAATACGGGCCAAAATACCGTGCTCCATCGTCCAACGGCCGTCGCGTCAGGCTGACACTAGGATGCCGATCATCATAGTTGATCCGTACATAGGCCATGCTTTTGTCGTCACGCAACAGAATGTTGTACGGCGGCATGTAGCGCCGGATATATTCGGCTTCGACAAACAGGGCATCCAGCTCAGTTTCTACTTCTATCCAGTCAACATCAGCAATCTCGGCCACTAGTGCGTCAGTTTTGGGGTCGCGGATTCGGCTGTTTTGGAAATACTGGCGGACTCGGTTTTTTAGCACCGCCGCTTTGCCGATGTAGATAATGTCGCCGGCTTTATTTTTGTGAAAATACACGCCTGGGCTTTTTGGCAGGTCCTTCAACTTGGCTTCTAGCTTCGAATTCATAGGTAGCGACTCAGTATCTTACGTTCAATATGCCGCAACATGATGATGGTATCCAGCGGATTGTCCTTCAGATGTTCCACCCAAACTGTCTGGAATCCAGATCGTTTCGCTCCCCATATATCGGCCCGCAATTTGTCACCGATCATGACGACTTGCTCCGGCGGCGGGTCACCAAAATAGCTCAGCACACGATGAAAGAACTTCTGCCTGGGCTTGCGGACCACTAGACCCGCCTGAATTATTCCGGATTCTAACGAGGCCGCCAGATTCTCTAAATCATGGGTAATGCGATTGGTAGCGATGCACCAACTAGTGAATAATTTCTTCTGGCGGCGCAAAAATTTGAGTGTCTTTGGCGGCAATTCGACACCTCGAAACGGCACTAGCGTGCTATCGGCGTCAAAGGCCACGTAGCGAATACCACTCTTGACCAGATGCTCAAAATCTATATCGTGAATCGACTGCGCCATATAATCCGGCACAAAGTCCGGCGTCGTTGCACCACGCAAAATACGTTTCATGTTACCTATTATAACTTGCTAACCATTTCGGAGTATTAAAGGACGTGTGTGGGATGATGGGGGCTGCTGGGCGGGGGTTAGGTTCGCTTAAAAGCGATACTTTTACCCCCGCCAGAGCCTCTAGTTGTGGTCTTGGATATGTTGCTTGTCAGCCGTGGTGGCTCGGTGAACCAATTCTCGGATCACCATCCAGGCTCCAACGAGTGCTGCTGTGATGATGAGTGCTGCAAGCGCTCCTTGTTGGCGCTGGTTGTACTCATCGATGTACTCGTAAACTTTGGTGACAAATGCACCAAGGCTAACCGCCGATACCAGAATGATTACTGCCATAAACTTCATCTTTGCTCCTTGGTTATTGACGATTAAACGTCAGGTAGGGTTACGGTTCCGCCCGTATCGCTATTGCGAGCCCCTACGAACCAAGGTGGAAGACACACGTCCTCCGAAATAGCTACCAAATTCGCATACCCCTAACAATTATATTATACCACACTCTGTCAAGTATTTCAAACCGGGTGGTTCAGAGTTCAAGTTTGGGCAATGGTGGTTTGTTTGCAATGGCTACAGAAATCTTCTCCTTGGCAATCAGCACATACCAGTACCAGTTTGTTGCACTGTTTGTTGGCACAATTGACGTAGTTGCTGGTTTTGCCAGCACAATGCACGCATTCACCAAAGTCCTCTGTAGCTTCACCAAACTGCGTCAGCATGCGATCGTCAAATAGGTGCAGTTTGCCCTCCCACAGTCCATCGTCTTTATATTTTTCACAGTATTTCAAAATCCCGCCGTCCATCTGGTAGACTTCCTTGAACCCGCGGTTTTTCATGAGCACGCTGAGGATTTCGCAGCGAATACCGCCGGTGCAGTAGGTCACAACCGGTTTGTCTTTGAGTTCATGGTACTGTGGTTTTTCGATTTCTTTTATAAAATCACGCGACGTTTGGACATCTGGCACCACGGCGTCTCGGAACTTCCCAATCTTGGCTTCGTAGGCATTGCGGCCGTCAAAGAACACCACGTCATCACCACGTTCTTCGACCAGTTTGTGGACTTGTTCCGGTTTGAGGTGTTTGCCGCCGTTTTCTATGCCCTTCTCTGACACCACCAGTTCGTCGGCGGCATGAAAGGTCACGATTTCCTCCCGTACCTTTACACTCAGGCGTGGAAAATTATCGGCCGAACCGTCACTCCATTTGTAAGTAATACCTTTGAACACGACCGATTTGTTCATGGCTCTTTTGTAAGCCCGCAAGCTATCCAGATCACCACCGAGTGTCGCATTGATACCATGGCGACTGATAATGACCCGTCCTTTTAACCCCAAATTTTTGCATAACTCCAATTGCCAGAGTTTGGTCATCTCCGGATCAGCTACCGGCACAAATTTGTAGAAAAGGATGATTTTCTGCATCGATCAAGAGTTGTTTATTCTTCTTTGGATTGTTCGGTAGGCTCGGCTGGGGCTTCTTCAGTTTCTGGGGTTTCGGTTTCTTCTGGAGCGCCCTTGTCCTCGGCCAGGGCAGCAGCGGAAGCGTCGGCTTCGGCCAGTTGGTCTTTGGGCATCTCGACTGCGGCGATTGACGTTTCTGGCGGAGTCAAAATGGTCACGCCTTCTGGCACTTTCAGATCAGCTACGGTCAAGTGGTCCCCAACTTCAGCCAAGGTGCTGGGATCGACAACCAGTTCATCCGGCAAATCCTTTGGCAGGGCTTTGACTTCGACATGATCCAGTTGCTTCAGTACCAGTAAGCTCATCCTCTCGGCCGGGATTTCTACCTCTGCGAATACAACCGGGATTTCCGCTTCGACCGCTTCGTTTTGTTTAATAGCCTGGAAGACGATGTGGCGCATACGGTGCTTGGTCGGTTCGAAGTCGACGTCTTTGATCAGCGCCAAGTGCTGTTTGCCATCGAGTTGTAATTCGACCGGATGGTGTTTGCCAGCCTGGGCGTAGACTTTGTTCAGCATCACAAAATCGCCCATAACATGTAACGAATCCTTGCCGTGGTCATGAATAACCGCTGGTACCTGGCCGCCGGTTCGTAATCGCACCAAACCCTTGCCCAATACGTCTCTTTTTTCTAGAACAACAAAAATATCGTCAGATGACATGTGACTCTCCCTTAATCTTTCTATCATTCTAGCAAATTTATAGGACTTTGGCACTTTTGCGCAGATAACAGGGTGCAGCTAGTTGTAGCGAAAA
>CAYGDJ010000036.1:0-5734 GCA_964348625.1 uncultured Candidatus Saccharibacteria bacterium
GAATAAAGACGGAGTTTGAGCGCAAATCATTCATCAAATTACCACACAACGTAGCCAGAGAAGTCATGGCGGCGTGGCTTCGCCAAAATAGCATCCGCAGTTTTGATCGCAAACTTCTGGAGCGCCTGGTCATCGCTGCCAAGACCTATGGCATTGGCAAAGCCATGCACATAGATCGCCAGCATTATCTACTGGTGGATAAGCAGAATTTGGCACTCCGTACTTTTGAGCGCTAATTTCGGTTTGGCATAGACGGCATTCAGTTTGTATAATGGATATCCATGAGTAAAAAGTCTTTTCCAGGTGCTGCTCCTAACGTTCCCAAACGACGTGGTCTCAAAAACATTGGTTTTGTAGCACTCATTATTTTGTTTGGGCTGATAGTGTTCGCCGCCCAGGGCCAGTCTGACCCGCTCAAACAAGTACCGACATCTGAGATAATCCGTCAGGCCAACGAAGGCCATGTTTCCAAGATCACCATCAAAGGTAACGAGCTGGAAATTACCAAAAAGAACGAACAAAAACCGTCGGTTAGTTCCACCAAGGAAGAGGGCTCGACTATCTATGAGCAAGGACTGAAGAATGACGTAGAAGGCCTAACGGTTGATGTCAAACCAGAGTCTGGCAGTGGCTCACTTTGGCTGACGCTGGCGACTACACTCGGGCCGGTTATACTGATCAGCTTGTTCCTGTTTTTCATGCTGCGCAGTGCTCAGGGGCAGGGTAATCAAGCCTTGAGTTTCGGAAAAAGCCGAGCACGGTTGTACGGCAATGAAAAAGACAAGGTAAACTTCTCTAGCGTTGCCGGATCAGACGAGGCCAAACAAGACCTCCAAGAAGTTGTTGAATTCCTGAAATACCCCAAGAAATTCGAAGCCGTCGGTGCCAAAATCCCCAAAGGTGTGCTGTTGGTCGGTCCTCCAGGTACCGGTAAGACTATGCTGGCCCGGGCAGTGGCTGGCGAGGCCAATGCGCCGTTCTTTAGCATTTCTGGCTCAGAGTTCGTAGAAATGTTCGTTGGTGTCGGTGCGTCACGGGTTCGCGACCTCTTCGCCAAAGCCAAGAAAAACGCTCCGTGCATCATCTTTATAGACGAAATTGACGCCGTTGGCCGGCGTCGTGGCTCTGGTATGGGCGGTGGCCATGATGAGCGTGAGCAAACCCTCAACCAAATTTTGGTAGAGATGGACGGGTTTGAGCAGGGCACAAACGTCATCGTGCTGGCCGCTACTAACCGGTCTGATGTGCTTGACCCAGCTCTACTACGGCCGGGTCGTTTTGACCGGCGGGTGAACATAGATTTGCCAGACCGCAAAGACCGCGAAGCCATCTTGAAAGTTCACTTTGCTACGAAGCCGCTAGCCAAACACGTCGATCTAGACGCATTGGCTGGAAAGTCCGCTGGATCATCCGGCGCAGACCTCAGCAACATCGCCAACGAAGCAGCTATTATCGCTGCCCGTCGCGGCCGCAAAGAGATAACCCAGGAGGACGTCACCAACGCATTTGAGCGTGTCGCCATCGGTCCGGAACGCAAAGCCAAGGTCATGAGCGAGAAAGAAAAAGAGCTAACCGCCTACCACGAAGCCGGCCACGCCATCGTCGGTCATGTGCTGCCGGACAGCGACATGGTGCACAAAGTTACCATCATTCCACGCGGTGGTACCGGCGGCGTGACTTGGTTTATCCCACCAGAGGACAAGAGCTACCACAGCATCATCGAGTACAAAGATGTATTGGCACGAATGCTCGGTGGACGCATCGCCGAGGAGATCAAATACGGGCCTGATCGGGTGACGACTGGCGCCGGCTCCGATCTGCAGAAAGCCGCTGAGCTAGCTCGCGAAATGGTTGTCAACCAGGGCATGGGCAAACGATTGCGCGACCAAGTTTTCCACGTCGAAGAAGGCATGATGATGGAACGAATGATCCATGAGCGCCAGTATTCGGACGATACAGCCAAGATCATAGACGACGAAGTAGAGGGTCTGATCACCGAAGCGGCCAACCGCGCTCGTGCTGTCATCAAATCCAATCTGGCCAAACTAGAAGTGCTCAAAGACAAGTTGCTGGACAAAGAAACTGTCGAAGCCGAGGAAGTCATAAAACTTCTGGAAGGCTCAGTGATGCCCAAAACCGCATCATTGTACTAGATTTTAGAATCTATTCTATAATCCACATTCCATAATCTATAATCTATACAGTGAATAGATTATTGAACAAAGCCAACCAGCGAATCGGTTTGGGCAGCGCTGCCCTGCTGTTGGTTGTGGTGGCGTTGTTCGGCCAGGCTCTGGGGTTTCTGCGCAACCGTCTGATCAGCGCTAACTTCACGGTGGTTGATCCAGGTAGCTCAGACGCGTTTTTCGTGGCCTTTCAGATTCCGGATTTCTTCTACTACACGATCGCGGCTGGTGCGCTGGGCGTGGCAGTGATCCCATTCCTCTCTGACAAATTAGAAAAAAGCGACAGACGCGGACTGTGGGAACTCACCAACAGTTTGTTAAATCTCCTGGCGCTGGTCATGACAGCTGTGTCGGTGGTCATGTTTGTGTTTGCCAAACCGCTGGTGCACTTACTGGCGCCAAATTTGCCGGCCAACCATTTGCAGGATGCTGTCACCATCATGCAGCTCATCTCCTTTAATCCGTTGCTGTTCACCCTGTCGGGCATCCTGGCCAGCGTGCAGCAGACCTTTGGGCGATTTTTCTTCTATGCTGTCGCGCCACTGAGCTACAATTTATCGATCATCATCAGTGTGTTTTTATTCAGGGACAACATAGGAATAGTCGGGCTAGGCTACGGCGCATTAGCCGGAGCCATACTACAGTTAATTATCATTAGCTTCGGTTTGCTGGGTCTAGGCTACCGCTATCGACCTCAGATCATGTGGCGGCTGACGGAATTTCGTGGCATGTTGCGCCAGTTGCCGCCGAGGTCACTGGACCAGGGCATCGACCAAGTCAACAGCATTGTAGAAGTCAACCGTGCCCAGGCGCTGGGTGTGGGGCCGGTCAGCTGGTATAACTTCGCCTACATATTGCACAACGTGCCGATCATGTTGATCGGCAATTCCATCGCCACAGCGGCTTTTCCGAGGCTGGTTGAGCGGCTGGCCCAGGGGCGACCGGACTTGTTTCGGCGGGATTTTCTGCGAATCTTGCGCACAGTCATCTGGCTGAGTATGCCGGTAGCGGTCATCAGCTATTTCTGCCGCGGTTACCTGGCTCGTTTGATCTTTGGTGATGTGGCACCAGAGGTTGCCTTGATCTTTGGTTACCTGGTGGTAGCAATTGTGTTCCGTACGATTTACGCCATGATGTCCCGCTATTTCTATGCCCAGAAAGACACCAAAACACCGCTGTTTGTATCAATTTTTGCGATTGGTTTGAACATCTTCCTGGTTTTCCGGTTAGCCCGGGCTGATACCTACGGGATTTCTGGTTTGGCTCTGGCTCAATCAGTTGTCGCAGTCAGCGAGGTGGTCATTCTGTTCTGCGTCATGCTGTACCGTGACCACAAACTGTTCATGGAACATGCTTTTTGGAGTGGACTGGGGCGTATCATGTCGGTGACGGGCTTCAGCTTGCTGGCGGCATTCTTGATGGTGTCGGTTCTGCCACTACAAATTGATGATCGTGGATTTATAGCGCTGGGCACCAAACTGTTCAGTATAGTTGGCGTGACGCTACTAGTGCATATAGTAATCTCTGCCTTGTTCGGTCTGGAAGAGGCCAAATACGTGCTTACCAAAACCCGTGACATAGTATTGCGACCAATAAAAATCCAAACCTAGCACAACCTTCGCACTAGCCCCGCTGTCAAATGACTCAAACTGCTTGAAAATTTTAGTCCAACCATGCCTCTGTTATACTCTGTAGGCAATGGATCAGAGTCACATCAGAAATTTTTGCATTATTGCTCATATTGATCACGGTAAGTCGACATTGGCTGACCGGCTATTGGAATTAACAGGTACTGTCGCCAAACGAGACATGAAAGCCCAGATGCTGGACAAGATGGATTTGGAACGGGAGAAGGGCATCACTATAAAACTTGCTCCTGTACGTATGGCGTACAGGGCTCGTGAAGATAGAAGTTCGAAGATAGAAGATGGCGAAACTGCAAAAAAGCCAACTTCCAAAATTGAGTATCAGTTGAATTTGATAGATACGCCAGGACATGTCGATTTTAGCTACGAGGTTTCCCGCAGCCTGGAAGCTTGCGAAGGTGCGATTCTGGTGGTTGATGCCAGCCAGGGCATCCAGGCGCAGACACTGGCAAACGTCTACCTGGCTATCGATGCTGACCTGAAGATCATTCCAGTACTTAACAAAATTGACCTGCCGGCAGCTGACGTAGAACGCGTCAGCGCCGAAGTCATCAGTCTGTTGGGTTGCCCAAAAGAAGACATTTTGCTGATCTCTGCCAAAACCGGACAAGGAGTTGAGGCAGTTCTGGAACGTGTCATTAGCGAGATTCCAGCACCAACTGGCCATAGCCAAGCCGATACTCGGGCATTGATATTTGACAGTTATTATGACGACTATCGTGGTGTAGTGCTCTACATTCGGGTGGTCGACGGCGAGATTGGCAAAAACAACCAGATCAAAATGCTGGCAACCGGTGCTGAAGGTATTGCCCTGGAAGTTGGGGCTCTGAAACCAGACATGAAACCTGCTAAGGATTTGCGGGCTGGTGAAATTGGTTATATCGTCACCAACTTGCGTTCAACCCGTGAAGCCAAAGTCGGTGATACCGTGACACTTGCCAAGGCTCCGGCCAGTCTGCAATTGCCTGGCTACAAAGACGTCAAACCGTTTGTATATGCTGGCTTTTTTCCAGAGAGCAACGAGTATTATCAGGAACTAAAAGACGCCATAGACAAATTGTCGTTAAGCGACTCAGCGTTGCAGTTTACTCAGGAAAATTCCCCTGTGTTAGGGTTTGGCGTGCGGGTAGGATTCTTGGGATTGCTGCACATGGACATCGTTCGCGAGCGGCTGGAGCGCGAGTACGACTTGGAACTTGTCGTCACCAACCCCTCGACGGATTATCAGATTACGCTTCTGAACAATGAAGAATTAGACATCAAATCCGCAGCCGAACTGCCAGACCCAGCCAAAATTCAAGAGATCCGCGAGCCTTGGATCAAGGGCGAAGTAGTTGTACCAAAACAATACGTCGGTGCGGTCATCCAGCTGATTTCCAGCAAGCGTGGTTTGCAAAAAAACCTTAGCTACGTCGATGCTCAGCTAGCGGTGGTGGACTTTGAGGCGCCATTGGCCAACCTGCTGACGGACTTTTACGACCAACTAAAGAGCGTCACTAGCGGCTACGGATCGTTCAATTATGAGTTGGATGATTATCGGGCTGAAGACTTGGTAAAACTGGATTTCTACGTGGCTGGTGAGCCGGTTGATGCCCTCAGTATCATGGTGCACCGATCAGAGGCCCAGGGCTTGGGTCGTACCACGGTAGAGAAGCTAAAAGACGTCATCCCGAGGCAGAACTTCCAGGTAGCGCTGCAGGCAGCCATCGGCGGCAAGTTCATCGCCCGTGAAGACATCAGCGCTTTTCGCAAAGACGTCACCACCGGTCTCTACGGCGGTGACGTATCACGGAAGAAGAAGGTGCTGGCCAAACAAGCCAAAGGCAAAAAACGGATGAAACGGTTCGGCAAAGTCGACATACCAGCCGAGGCATTCACCGTCATGCTAAAACGCGACTAAAG
>CAYGDJ010000037.1:0-5663 GCA_964348625.1 uncultured Candidatus Saccharibacteria bacterium
GATGTATTTCAGATGCGGATAGAAAATTTGGCCGCAGAGACAGACTTTGGGGATTTATTAGATGTGGCCGTAGAAACGTGCCTTGATCGGCCGGACCAGTTTCTTGATTTTGTGGAGCAAGTTGATGGTCAAAGGGCTGATACGCCGGACGCACAATTATCTCGCAAGCTTGGGCTCTGGGGTTTACGTGCAGCTTTAGATATTGAAAGTTTTGGGTTTGCGTTCTATAACGATGGCGCTGATAGCTTTTCAATGCGTAGCCTAATCACCTCTCCTGATCTGTTCAGTTCGGATGTAGATAAAACTATCCAAAACAAGATTGAAGCACTCGGTAGATCCATTCTAGACGAGGCTTTTGATTGTCTCGGCCCGGAAGCATCCGAGAAACTAGTAGCTTTCCGCGGCGCAGAGACGGCCAAACAGCAGAAAGCTATTATTGTGTGGCTGGTTGACCGTGTTGCAGATATTGTCGAGCAAGGACAGGTCATTGATGGGATGATGACTAGGAATGATCGGAATGAGCCAAACGACAACGACAGCGAACCTGACCCGCCACCGCTGGAGCATTTCTATCATCCCGCTCGTCTTTCCCCCAAACTCATCGGAAAATATCCAGATGTGCATTTATCCCCGACATGCCTGGGGGTTTCTATATTGGTAGCTGCTTTTTTTAGTAAAGCCGATGTTCCGTATATGCACGCGGGTGTTATGAGAACTTCTTTTGAAGGAGGCTGTATTTACCAAATCCTTTCCATAAGCGGAATAAATGAATTTGCCGAAAAAGAAGACATAATCCTGCCTGGTTATGTGAAAGACAAAATGAAAGCTATCGAGAATGGTATAGTGAAGGACACACTCTTTAACAGAGGTTACCACGCTTCTGTGATTGCCCGGCTTGCTGATGATTCATGGTTGCAGATTGACCCAAACTACCGATCTAATGTTATATATACTGCCGAAGATTCCGGCTTATTGCAGAAGTGTTACGACAATCTTCGTAGTATTGATGATCATATTGCCGGAGCACAGCAGCTATTCGTCTGTACGGAAGCCTTAGTAAATGGTTCATACATGAATGTCATACACGATGTTGCCAACAATCAGTACTCATACCAAGAGCCCGAACAAGCCCTCGACGAGGCCATGCAAGCGTCTAACCCTATGGAGTTCCTTAAAACACACTTGCTTCAGTTCCTAGCCTTTGATGACAATATCAATACTCTCACCGATGTTTATCTTATGGATACTGGTGGTAACAAAACCGCCTATACCGATAGGTTGCTTGAAGAGACGCTGACAACTTATGTATTTCAGGACGCTTCTGGTGGTGATATTGGCAAGTGCATAGAGCGTTGTCAAAGAGATGATCGTTACAAGGCGCGTCGCATAGAAGATTTAAAAATGGCACCCTTATATATGCTCTTGCGTATGCAGGGTCAGTTTATGAACTTTCAGGCTAACTCAGAGACATTTATGTTACCACCGACCGCTCTAGAAATAG
Organism: uncultured Candidatus Saccharibacteria bacterium; assembly: GCA_964348625.1. Lineage (GTDB taxonomy): Bacteria > Patescibacteriota > Saccharimonadia > Saccharimonadales > CAZARM01 > CAYGDJ01. The sequence goes on from CAYGDJ010000037.1 coordinate 1,502, forward strand.
GCTTGCCAGAGTATCGTATTGGAGCATGCGTGTTAAGTGACTTTGCAGTCTATACTGGCGATGAATTGCCACTTAGTTTTTGGGCAACATACCTGCCAAGCTATACTGCACTTGGGAATCACTTTCCTGATAAATCAGAGGAATTTTCAGTGGAGCTTGCTAAACGTATGGCACAAGTTGTCAGAAGTGCAGTGGTAAGGTACTTAACGGATCATGATATACTTAGAGAATTCCCTGAGCAAGAGGAAGGTGGTGAGTAGCAGTATGACAAGAGATGAATTGGAAGAGATTATCTTCCGAGCCGGAGTCGGATCCAGAACAGCTAAGAAGTTGTTCTCGGCTTTTGACCGTGGTGCGGACAGTCAAAATACTCCCCGACCTAAGGGTCGCCAAGCCAAGGGCCATGGAGCGGCCTTGCCCAATCAGCAACAGGTACCAACCATGTAGTCGTAGCCAAGATGGCCGAGCGTACAGCTCGACATACGAGTTACACTCGGCCATCTTGCTACATTCTTCATACTACTTCACCACAAACTATCCCACCTTTACAAACAACACCTTAGTTCGCATGTTTTATACGTGCTCGCAGCTTTTTTGGTTGTTCCCCCTCTTGCTCTTGGTTTTTCTTTTTTCTGTTAAGACACATTAAAGTGCATAGACGTAAAGTTCAGCTACTAATTTATTATTTTGTAGCCACCGATGGATAGATTGTTTAGAATGTGTTGGCCGAGGTGGGTGCGGTGGAGTTTGACTACGTTGTAGCCGAGCGCAGTGAAGGTACGGCGGATCTGCCGGTTTCTACCCTCTGTCAATAACACACGAAATTGACGGCCGTCACTTTCGTGTGTAATTTTGAACTTGCTCAAGCCGTCCTCCAGCTGGACACCGGCTTCTACCCTAGCTTTATCCACAGCAGTTAAGTGTTTTTCCAGCTCAATTTCGTAGACTTTTACTTTTTGGAATTTGGGGTGAGTTAATTGGTATGCCAGCTGGCCGTCATTTGTGAGGAGCAGTAGGCCGGATGATTCTTTGTCCAGTCTGCCAACTGGTTTGAGGTGATGTAGCTCCGGTGGCAATAAATCATACACCGTCCTGTTGCCCTGCCCGTTCCGTGTTACGACATAACCGACGGGTTTGTTGAGCATTATGGTAGTGGTCTTGACAACGGGTGTAATAGCGCGGCCGTCAAGGGTTACTATGTCTGGTTCAGCTACGTCGTAACCAATAGCAGGCTTCTGGCTATTGACCAATACCCTGCCGGCATCTATGGCGGCGTCGGCGGCACGGCGCGAAAACCCAGTGGCCTGGGCTACAAATTTGTTTATCCGCATAGGCACATGATAAATGACCAATCACCAAATCCCAATCACCAAGTAATTTACCAATTCACGAATAACCAAAATCTAAACAGGCTCTCTAGAGTCGCAGGTTGGTTATTGGTGCTTGTGGCTTGGTGATTCATTGCGCTAGAGTGCAATGTTGTTGGGGTCTGGTTTGTCGCTAGGCGATTGTTGTTCGGTGCCACCGACTGGATTGATGACCGTAGGTGTACCGGGGCTTTGGGCGATTTCTTTGGCTTGTTCTTTGGCAACTAGCTCTTCCAGGTTCGGTTTGGCGGTGACGATGTCATTGATTGGCTGGATTATTTTCTTGCCGGAAATATTGCCCGCGGTTTCAGCAGGCTTGGGAGCTTCGGCGTTCTTGTCGTTCATGATTTGGTTGACCACGGTTGCTAGATGGTCGGCGTTGGCGGCCACGGCGCTTGTCTTGTCCGTGGGAGGATCAATAACAGGCGGAGCTGCGGGAGTTGGAGTACTTATAAATGATTTGATCTGCTTGTCCATGGTTGCTTCTTCGTCGGTGGTGGACTGAGTCGTTGCTGGCGTAGTTGCAGACGGAGCAACAACTACGGGGTCAGCCGCAGGCGGAGCTTGGGTTGTCGGGTCGGCCTTGGGAGGTTTTGCGGCGGCTGCTGGTGCTGGTGCGGCGGCAGGTGTTGGCTGGTCGGTTAACGGAGATGAACTGGCTGGTTCACCGTCCAGCACTTCGCGAGTAATTTTAGCTACGTCTTCCAGAGTGACTTGTGATTTGACTAGGTATTTATCCGCGCCCAACTTGTCTGCGCGGGCTTTGTCCTCTGCCTGAGATAGCGCGGTCATCATGATGATCTTGGTATCTTTGGTTTCAGGGGTGCTGCGGAGTATATCCAGCATGTCAAAGCCGCTGACTTTCGGCATCATTATGTCAGAAATTATCAGGTCGGGCTTTTCTTTGACCGCCATAGCCAAGGCTTCTTCACCGTCTCTGGCAGAAACGATTTCGTAACCTTCGGCTAGCAGTCGAGCCTCGTAAATCTCCCGCAGGTTGTTATCGTCCTCGACGAGCATGATTTTTGCCATCAAAAGCTCCTTTCAGTCGCTTTAGGGGCTAGCGTATAGCGGTCAGGGGTTAGAAAATACAAGGTACTGGCTAATCCCTGAACGCTGACCGCTAATTCCTTATGTTGAGTGCAACTAAACATCGTTTCCTTTACTTACTGCTTACGCTTGATGATATTGTATCATGTAGTGCTCCGGAATTTTGCGGGATCACCAGGGTGGTCGGTTTGGGTATGGCTGAAATGTCGTTTGACAGATCATTCTGGGCAGCCTGGGCCTTTTCCAGCTCGGCGGCGCGCTCGGCGTTCAGTCGAGGTAGGTTGATATAAAAAGTACTACCCTTTCCCAGTTCACTTTCTGCCCAGATCCGGCCGCTATACAGTTCGACGATTTTGCGGCAAATGAATAGCCCCAGACCAGTGCCGCCGATGGTACGGGTTGTTGAGTTATCCACACGATAGAACTTCTGGAACAGATGGGGCAGATCGCTGTCCGGGATGCCTGGTCCGGTGTCACGAATCGATACCTGGACAACTCCTTGATTGCCGGTTAGCCCCAGGGTGATTTTGCCAGTTTCGGTGTATTTGACGGCATTGTCGAACAAATTGGTGATGACTTCGCGCATGCGGTCCGGGTCGACGTGGGTGTAGTACAGTGGCTTGATTACTTTGCTGCCGGCAGTGGTTGTGGCATCAGTACCGATCGCAAAATCGACCAACAGGGATTTCTTCTCCGCAGCGAAGCGCAGCGAATCCACCAATTGTTCCATGTAGTTGCCCATTTCTACGACGACCGGGTGGCTGACCAATCGCCCATCTTCGGCTTTTGCACTGGTCAGAAGGTCTTGGAACAATTTGCCAAGTGCCTGAGTGCTGGAATGAGCCTTCTCCAAGTAATTACGCGCTTTGGCATCTATCTGGCTGACCTTGTCATTTAGCGCTAGGGCCAAGTAGCCTTCGATAGCTGCCACAGGGGTGCGCATCTCATGACTGGCCGTGCTGATGAACTCGGCTCGTTGTTTTTCCTCGTTGCGCTTGGCGGTGACATCACGAAAAACACCGACTGCTCCGATGAACCGGTCTTTGTCGTCTTTCAGCGGTGTCACGACCAGCGAGAGCATCAAGGTTTTTTTGTCCTTTGTTTTGAGCGAAGCATTGTCGTCTTTGACCAGTTCGTGGCTTTGCATGATTTGGGCAAATGGATATTGTTGATCGGTGTATGATTTGCCCTCGGAGTCGACCAACGGCAATACGCTGCGGTGGTCCAGCCCAACCGCTTCTTTACTAGACCAACCGGTGATCTGGCTAGCCGCTGGGTTTATGGCCTGTACTATACCCTCCCCATCGACCAATATTACGCCGTCAGCGATGGCGCTCAGGATGATTTCTGATTTGTTCTTCTCGTTAGATAATGCGCTGGCAGTGACTTTGCTGTTCTGGGGCTTGGAGCGGCGGCGAAGCAATATGACGAGAGAAACGAGTATCACGAGCGCAACCAGCCCGCCAACCACAGAGTAGACGAGGTAAGCCGGTATGTTGAAGTAATTTGTCAGTATGGTGTTCATAGAAATGTTTATGAATGTAACTCGCTGATTTGTCTCTGTTTCATTGTTCTTATGGTTTCTTTGATTTCAGTATACTCGAGGATTGAGCTTTTGACGAGGGTCTGTATGGACAGTCCGCCCCTGTTATGGTAGTATTTACCGGTCTCAAAGACCTGACAAGGTCCCGTCGTCTAGTGGTTAGGATATCTGGTTCTCATCCAGAAGATCGCGGGTTCGAATC
>CAYGDJ010000038.1:0-5484 GCA_964348625.1 uncultured Candidatus Saccharibacteria bacterium
GAGTACTCCCTCACCGTATTAAAATACGGCTCGGTCCGTTCCTCGGAGAGAAAATGCACTGAGCACTAAGTGCGAAAGTCGTGTCTAAACGAAGACTTGGATAAAATCCTCGGTTTTATGCAGAGTATAACCGGCTTTATTGGCGATTTTGGCCAGTTCATCATGTTGGAAAGGCAAGCTCTCTGTTAGAACAATTGATCGGCTGACCGGCAAATTAGCAATTTGATGGAAGAGTTTGCGGTAGAGGTCAAGGCCGTCCGGCCCGCCAAAAATAGCCAACTTTGGCTCGTTCATAGCAGCCTGGCTGACCTGGTAGTTATCTGGTACGTAGGGCAGGTTGGCCAGGATGGTAGTTGGAAGGTGGAAGGTGGAAGGTGGCAACGCTTTCAGCAAGTTTCCTTGAAAAAAATCTACATCGCCACGGAGTTTTTTGGCGTTTTTCGCAGCAATCAGTAAGCATTTTTTTGAAATGTCAGTAGCCAGAACATTTAAACTTGGCAGTTCCAATTTCGCAGTAATGGCTAAACATCCACAGCCCGTTCCTATATCTATAATACATGATGCGTCAGCTGTTTTCTCGCCACCTTCCACCTTCCACCTTCCACCTTCCATGATTTGCTTGAGCAAATCAATGATGGTTTCGGATTCTGGCCGCGGTTCCAGTACATCTTTATTGACACTGAACTCCCGCCCGTAAAATTCAGTTTTGCCTCGAATGTACGCCAGCGGCTCATGGCCAGCCCGACGGGCAATTTGCTTCTCCAAAGTTTTCAAGGTTGGGCCTTGGACAATGAAGTCAGGGTGGGCCAGAAGCCAGGAACGGTCTTTGCCGGTAGCGTCTTCAAGTAGCACCAAACAATCCAACCGCGCCGTCCCAATCCCTGCCTCTTCCAGCTGTTTTGTAGCCGCCTGTAACCACTTACTCGTTGTTAATAAGCTGGCGTTCATAGTCGTGTAATTGCTCTACTAGGTCGTCGATTTCGCCGTTTAGAGCGGCGGGAATGTTGCTGCGGGAATAGCCAATTCTGTGGTCGGTGATGCGGTCCTGGGGGAAGTTGTAGGTGCGGATTTTCTCTGACCGGTCGCCGGAACCTATCAGTTTTTTGCGAGCATCTGACAACTGTTTTTGTTCATCATCAATTTTTCTTTGTAACAAGCGTGATCGAAGCACTGACAATGCCTTAGCTTTGTTTTTGATCTGAGATTTTTCATCCTGGTTGGCTACCACCAAACCAGTCGGTAGGTGAGTGATACGGACTGCCGAATCGGTGGTATTAACAGATTGGCCGCCGTGGCCACCGGAACGAAACACATCAATTCGGAGATCCGAATCCTTGATTTCAATATCGGTTTCTTCAGCCTCAGGCATGACGGCAACGGTGACGGTGCTGGTATGGATACGGCCCTGGCTCTCCGTTACCGGTACGCGCTGCACACGGTGCACGCCGGCTTCAAACTTTAGCTGACGATACGCTTCGTCGCCTTTGATTTCAAAAATTATTTCTTTAAACCCGCCGCTTTCGGAAGGGCTTTCGGATATCAAATCAGTTTTATAATCGTGTGTTTCCGCCCAGCGGATATACATACGGTACAGCTCGCCGGCAAAGAGACTGGCTTCATCGCCGCCAGCCGCGGCTCGGATTTCAATCACCGCGTCCTTTTCATCGTTAGGATCCTGCGGAGTCAAAAGAGTTTGTAGTTTGTAGTTTGTAGTTTGTAGTTCTACGTCTAATTCTTTAATCTCGGCTTTAGCCAGTTCGGCAATTTCATCACTACCTTGTGCAAGCTTTTGATCTTCTTCAACCTGTTTTACTAATCGAGTTCGTAAGTCGAACAGGTCAATAATGTTGCCAAGTTGGGGCAGGCGTTTGGCCGCCGCACGGTCCATATAGAAATTGGGATCCGATGATGCTCGTTCCTGAAGGAGTTTCAACTCCTCGCGCAGGGCCTGTTCTTTTTTATCCATAGAGAATAGTTTATAGGTTTTAGTTGATAGTTTATAGTCGGCGCTTTTCTACAAACCAAAAACTATAAACCAAAAACTGGTTATTTGCGTTTGAGGCTGCCTATCTTTTGTGTTTCGTCGACCTTCGGCTGTTTCACTCTAGTTTTACCAGCTTTGGCTTTCTGGGCTTCAGAACGGGCTTTGGCGGCTTCTTGGCGGGCCTTGAATTTGTCAACACGGCCTTCGATGTCGATCATCTTCTCCTGGCCGGTGAAGAATGGATGCGACGCACTAGAGATATGTACTTTGACTAACGGGTATTCGTTGCCGTCCTCCCATTGGATAGTTTCCTCGGTTGAGACTGTAGATTTGGTCAGAAATGACCAGTCGTTGTTGAGATCCTGGAATACTACCGGGCGGTAGTTGTTTGGGTGTAAATCTTTCTTCATGACCGAGCAAGTATACACATCTGTTGACGGTTGGTCAAGCTATCTGTTATAATGATCCGGCAATAAATTAAGCAGTTTGGGAATACATCCTCTCTGGCTTAACTCGTGTAGAGCAGCTAGAGTACCCAGACGAAGAGAAAGGATAAAATAATGCCCACCACAGAGGTAGATATCAAACAATTGCTGGAGGCTGGGGCGCACTTTGGTCACAAAACCAGTCGTTGGCATCCTAAAATGGCCCAGTACATCCACTCTAAGCGGGGCGGCAGTCACATAATTGACCTGACGCACACCGTCGCCAACCTAGAAAAGGCCCTTAATTTTATAGAAAAAACTGCCGAGGACGGCAAACAAATCTTGTTTGTCGGTACCAAAAGCCAGGCACAGGACATTGTCCGTGAAGCGGCCGTTGGTCTGGGTATGCCATACGTTGTAGAGCGTTGGCTCGGCGGTATGTTGACCAACCGCAACACCATCGGCGGCCGAGTGAAGCACCTCAAAGACCTGGAAGCTCGCATGGAAAACGGCCAACTGGCAGCCAAATACAACAAGCTGGAGGTCCAGCGTTATCAGGAAGAGATTGATGAGATGAACCACCTGTACGGCGGTATCAAAGAGATGGCCGCCAAAGTTGGTGCCGTTTTCATCGTCGACGTAGTACATGAAGGCAACGCTGTACGCGAAGCCAAAAAACTCAATATTCCAATTGTTGCCATTGTCGATTCAAATGCCGATCCAACGCCGATCGATTATCCAATTCCAGCCAATGACGACGCCATAAAGACGATCAAGCTGATAGTGGATTACGCAAAATCCGCTATAGAATCAGGCAAAACAAAGGCTATGAAAACGGCAGAGAAAACTGCCCCAACACCAGACAAGGACGAAAAATAATGTCAGTAAATATCGACGACATCAAACGGCTAAAGAACCTGACAGGCGTTGGCTTGACTGATGCCAAAGCCGCACTCGAAGAAGCCAGTGGCGACTTCGACAAAGCCCTGGAAGCTATGCGCAAAAAAGGTCTAACCAAGGCCGAAAAACGCGGTGAACGTGAAGCCCGCGCCGGATTGGTCGGCACCTACAACCACGATGGCCGCATCGGTGTGCTGGTAGAGGTCAACTGCGAAACCGACTTTGTCGCTCGCAATGAAATCTTTACCGATCTGGTTAAGGACATCGCCATGCACATCGCGGCTAGCAACCCGGAGTTTGTCTCTAATGAGGACGTGCCAAAAGACGTCCACGATGCCAAGATGGCCGAATTCAAAGACAAGACCAAGTCTGAAGGCAAGCCCGAAAATATGCTGGAAGACATCGCTGGCGGCATGGTGCGCAAATACTTTGCCGAGCGTATTTTGCTGGAGCAGCCATTCGTCAAGAACCCCGACATCACCATCGGCGATTATGTAAAGAACTGTAGTGCTAAACTCGGCGAGAACATCATCGTCCGCCGCTTTAGCCGCATGGCCCTCGGCGAAGTAGCCTAGGCCGACAGACATCGACGGAAAGCTTGACATAAAATGTATGTATATGATACATTTTATGTATGAAAAGTACACAATCTCAAACAGTTAATATTACCATCCCCAAGGCATTGCTAAAGCAGGTGGACGCCTTGGCCAAGCGCGACTACACCAGCCGCAGCGACGTTATCCGCCAAGCCTTGTTGCAGCGTATCCGCCAGGAAAGCGGCAAAAAACCGGAAGTTGTTTTTGTCGGTAAGCGTGACGACCAAACCTACGGTGATTTCTAAATCTCACAACTTTCGCACCAGCCCCGCTGTCACTGGCAAAACCAGTGCCGACGGGGCTTCTTGCATTGAGCGCTAAGTGCGAAAGTCGTGACCAGCCCCGAAATGCAGTAATGACCCGCCAAAATAGTGAACATAATACGCTATAGCGTATTATGTTCACGATATCAAAGAGCCCTAAATTCTAGAATTTTCAGGGCAGCTTAATTAGCTCTCAGATATGTCGATGGAGAGCAGACAGGTTTTGGACGCTTGGGCGCAGAGTGAATTGGTCATTTTGTTTTGGAATGGCTATATCCGCGCAAAAGTGCGAAAGTCCTATATAATAGCCTCATGACCAAAAAGCCAACTGACCTAGACGACATAGCGATCGCAATTAGTGACCTCACAACGTTGGTAAATAATCGTTTTTCGACCATTGAAGGTGACAGCGCATATATGAATGGCGAGATACGCACAATTCGTGAGCAACTGACAAGGATTGACAATAGGACTACAGGAGTTGAGAGCGACATTACCGAAACTGTAAGATAGGAGCATTATGACACCAAATCAGATCGCTACCCAGGCCAAATTAAAATTCCAAAGTGCCACCATGCACTTGCGGGAAGAACTGAAGAAAGTTCGGACAGAGCGGGCTCATCCCAGTATGCTTGACGGCATAATGGTAGAGGCCTACGGAACCCAGATGCCGCTGATCCAAGTCGGCACAGTGACGGCTCCTGAAGGCCAATTGCTACAAATCACACCATTTGACCCGGGCAATTTACAAGCCATCGCGGCGGCTATTCGCGATAACCAATCATTGGGGCTAAACCCCAGTGATGATGGACGGGTAGTACGTATTCCCATACCGCCACTGACCGAGGAGCGCCGCCGAGAATACGTCAAACTAGTGAGTACCAAAGTGGAAGACGCCATGATCAGCATGCGTAATGCCCGTCACGATGCCCTGAAAGATGCCGAAAACGCCAAAAAAGACAAGACAATTACCGAAGACGACTTTGCATCGGTCAAGAAACAGCTGGACGAAGAGCTCGGTCGTGCCAAGATTGACATAGATGCTGCTGCCAAAACCAAAGAAAACGACATTATGACTGTTTAGATCTTAGATCTCAGAGCTTAGATCTCAGATCTCAGAGATTAGAGCTTAGAATAAGAACATGGCTACATATATTATAAATCCCTCACTGTCTGGCAGAAATCTATGGATTTTGTGGAGGCAAAATGCTCACAGGACTTATCAAAAGTCTAAGATATAAGCTCTGAGATATTAAATCTCTAGGCTATAATAAAGTGGTATGTCGATTTTGTTATTAGTTTTGGGATTACTACTT
>CAYGDJ010000039.1:0-5436 GCA_964348625.1 uncultured Candidatus Saccharibacteria bacterium
TGCCAGGTGGATTTGGCCAGCGGGGTCTGGAGGGCAAAATCAAAGCCGCTCAGCATGCGCTTAAGCAGAAGCTGCCATACCTCGGTCTGTGTCTGGGTCTTCAAATGGGCGTCATTGCAGCTGCGCGCAATGCTGGTCTAGCCGATGCCACTACATTTGAACTCGACCCAGAAGCCAAAAACATGGTAATAAACACCATGGAAGACCAGATAGGCAAACTGCAAACCGGAGGCACCATGCGGCTAGGTAATTACGACTGTACGCTCGCAAAGGGCAGTTTGGCGGCCAATTTGTACGGCACGACCAAGATTATCGAACGTCATCGCCACCGTGGCGAATGCAACAATGCGTTCCGTGACCAATACGTAGATTGGGGTATCAAAGCCAGCGGTGTCAATGAACAGAACAATTTGGTAGAGGTTATCGAGGCCATTGACCACCCATTTTTCCTGGCCAGCCAGTTCCATCCCGAGTTCAAATCCCGACCAAATCGGCCGCACCCCATGTTCAACGGATTTATTCGCGCTTGCAAACAATAAGATAGAAGGGTACATTTGAAGTTATGGATGAAGCACCACAGCAACCGGCCCCAGTAGATCCCAAACACCCAAAGAAAATCTTGCTTGTTGAGGACGACGACAGTTTAAGCAGCGTATACTTAACCCGTTTGCAGGCAGAGGGCTTCGATGTCCGGCATGTGCCGAACGGCGAGGACGCTCTGGCAGCTGCCATAGAGTACAAGCCCGACCTGATACTGCTCGATGTCATGATGCCAAAAGTAAGCGGCTTTGATGTCCTGGATATCCTCAGAAATACCCCTGAAACAACCAACGTAAAGATCGTTATGCTAACCGCACTGAGCCAGGATAGCGACAAAGAACGTGCTAAATCACTAGGCGTTGATGATTATCTAGTCAAATCCCAAGTAGTTATAGCCGACGTAGTAGACCGTATCAAACACCACCTCGGCATGTAGACTCCCCACTTACACAGGACTTATCATAATATTGACATAACATACAGCTTATGCTAATATTTAATTATGCACGGACAACCACCTACAGCACCAATTCCAGAGTTAGGACAACCGCTCATTACACACGTACCAAAAGGATCAGAAATGGACGTATGGATACAAGAACGCGAGAATCGACTCTCACACTTTCAAGATACCATCACCCCGGGCGCGTTAAGAGCGATTCTAAAAGGGTCTACTGAACATGCCGCTGATTTGAATCAGCAATTTCCTGCCCCTCCTAGGCCGGAGAGACGATCAGTTGAGCCTGCTGTATCTATACCCGAAAAACAATATATACCAGACCCTTCTGAGAGAGCTGTCAGAGGAGCAGAGATGCATGCTATAAAGGCAGAAGCGAAGCGAATTAAGGAACAGCTGGATCGGGAGAGCGGAGGAGCCTAGATTTTATTCGACGGTTACTTCGGTGCGTTTAACAGATCGGCCACTAAAAAGTCGAACTTTGCGTTCGCTATATATGACTGTGCCATCCTTGGCGGCGTGAATTGTAAAGTTACGGGAGATGAAAGTACCGCCGCCAGAGCGCTTGGTTGCGCCGGCTTGACGGACGATAACTTGACCGATCTTGACCTTTTGGCCACCAAACAGCTTAACCCCGAGCCGTTGCCCGGGACTGTCATGGTTGTTTTTGCTTGTTCCACCAGCTTTGACGTGTGACATCGATCATTTCCTAATTTACATTTACCATTTATCATTTACGGACAAGTACGACGAGTTCACGGGCAACGATCTGACCTTCGCGGTGGTAGATCAGCTTGTCTTTGGATACGTGAACAAAACTCAGACGAGTATATCCTAACTCCGGTAAGGAGTCAAGCACCGGCAAGTGTTTGAAGGAGAGCTTAGAGCTTAGATCTTGGATCTCAGAATTATTGTCTAAGCTCTGAGATCTAAGCTCTAAGCTCTTGCTTGCCCAAGCCGGTACTGCTAGGCACAGGCGGAAGCCAGGCTTGGTTTGTCGGGCAAGGTTCTTTAGAAATTTGCGGTGGATAGTGTCGACATCTTGCATGACCTCTCGGAGTAGCTCTGGTTTTGGTTGGGCAGAGAAGGGTCGACCGAGGTATGTTTCGCAGGCTACCACGTCAAAGCTCTGCCACTGAAAATTGGTAGCATCGCCGGTTTCTAGCAGATAACTTTGGTTTTCCAGCTTGTAACGGTCAGCTAGCCAGTCCAGATTGGCCTTGGAGTAGTCAACCATACGTTCTTGGATATCTGTGCCGTAGGCGTCATAGCCCATCAGTAATGATTCCTGCAGAACTACACCAGTTCCGCAGAATGGATCCAAAACGGAGATTTTAGATCGTAGATCTATACCGGAGGAGTCGAAACTTTCACTAAGCTCTGAGATATTGTCCTGGCCGACGGCGAGGTTGACGATGATTTGAGCCAGTTTTGGGGGAAGCATGCCGATGCGGGCGTCGCGCTTTGGTCTGGCTTGGTCTCGGTTGGCGTAGGCTGTGATATCTTGCTCGGCGATGTTTTGGGCCAGAACAGTTTTGGTACCGTCCCGGATAAAGACTAGTTCCCATCCAAGTGCGCTGGTGAGTTGATTGTGTAGCACTTTGGCGCTGTTCAGGGCTTTTTCGACATTGGGGACTACCCGTACAGATCGGCCGGTGGATTTTATGATCTTTTTTAGCTGTAAGCCTGTGGCATTGATGGTTTTAGGCGACACATCGAGGCCATAGACGCTCAATCCCAGCTTCATCTTGCCTTCGGGCAAATTAACAACGTGTTGTGGCACAGCGGATTCTAGGAAATCTTGAATTTTTGGCCAGTTGGTAGTCTCCAGTACGGTTAGGAGTTTGCAGAACTTCACGGTGCCGCCAAGCCGGTTAAAATCAATCTGGGCTGGCGCTAAGGTCAGGCCGGAAGCTGTATCGCCGATGGGTGTCAGCGCCTCAGCTCCATACAGGCTCTCTAGCTCGGCACGGCCTAGAGCAGGCAGGCGGCCATGAATACAGATAGTCTTAAACATCAAACACAGTATATAATGTTCTTCAGAAATGCCTGACAAACTAAATACTAAACGCTGGAAATCGGTTTTTACCATGGTGACGTTTGTGGCGTTGCTGGGTACGGCTTATGCGCTTCGGGCTCAGATAGCCGAAACGATCCGAAATTTGCAGCATGCCAATCTGTGGCTGGTGGCTTTCGTGGTACCTTTGGCCGGCTGTAACCATTATTTCCAAGGCAAACTGTATCAGGGGTTGTTCAGGATTTTGGGTGAACGGTTTCGCACTACATCGATGATGCGTCTCAGCCTGGAGTTGAACCTGGTGAACAATGTGTTCCCTAGTGCTGGTGTCAGCGGGTTCTCCTATCTCAGCATCCGCATGAAGGGCGAAAAAGTCTCCACGGCCACTGCCACCATGGTACAAATTATGCGGTTTTCGCTATTGTTTGTTTCTTTTCAGGTGCTATTGCTGGTCGGATTATTGTTTTTGGCATTCGCCGGAAACGCCAATGACTTCGTTTTGCTGGTCGCCGGTGCACTGGCTACGTTGCTACTAGTTGGTACGGGGATAAGTATCTTCATAATTAGCAGTCGCCAGCGGATCAATGGGTTTTTTACCTGGTTCACGCGGATCATTAACCGACTGATTTATATTTTTCGCCCCAAACATCCGGAAACTATCAACATTGAGCGAGCCCGTGAAGTGTTTGACGAACTACACGAAAATTATAAGCGTGTTCGTTTGAACCTGAAGGCCCTCCAGCGACCGTTGCTGGCTGCACTGGCAGCTAACATCACTGAGGTAACGGCCATCTACTCTGTTTTTGTTGCATTTGGGCATTTCATCAACCCTGGTGCGGTCATTATCGCCTATGCGGTCGCCAACTTTGCTGGGCTTGTGTCAGTCTTGCCCGGAGGGGTAGGCATCTACGAAGGTCTGATGACCGGTGTATTCGCCACAGCCGGTGTCTCGGCGGCCTTGAGTCTGCCAGTGATCGTGGCATTTCGCATCATAAGCATGGTGTCGCAGTTGCCAGTAGGCTACTATTTCTATCAGCAAGCGCTGCACTATAACCCGCCCCTCGAACACGGCGAATGAAGATTGATATGGCAGAGATTGTTTTTACTCCGGCAGATTTTGTAGCTGCCATCAACCAAACGTTGGAATTTGCTTATCCCAGCGTATCGATCCAAGGGGAGTTGGCTAATTTGCGGGTCAGCAAAAACCGCTGGGTGTATTTTGATCTAAAAGACAACCATGCCAGCGTGAAGTTCTTTGGCACGGTATTTCAGCTACCCGGGCCACTGGAAGATGGCATGTTGGTGCAAGTTCGTGGTTTGCCTCGGCTGCATTCGCAGTATGGGTTTAGCGTGAATGTGCAGTTCATGCAGCCGGTGGGCGAGGGATCAATCAAAAAGGCCGCGGCACTGCTGGAAGCGAAGCTAGCCGCCGAGGGTTTGTTTGACGACCAGCGCAAACGGACACTGCCGTATCCACCAATACGCATCGGGCTGATTGCCTCTGGTGAATCAGCCGCATACCATGATTTTATAAAAATCCTAAATCACCGTTGGGCGGGTGTGGAAGTCCTGCACGCCGATGTCCAAGTGCAGGGAGAACTAGCAGTCGGGCAGATTACCGCGGCGCTAGAACATTTCAACACGCATGGTGATGATGTTGATGTTCTGGTTTTAACCCGAGGTGGCGGTAGTCCAGAAGATCTGTCGGCGTTTAGCACAGAGCAGGTTACCCGCGCGGTTGCGGCCAGTCGGATTCCAACCCTGGTTGCCATAGGCCACGAGGTAGATATCAGTCTGGCGGAACTGGCTGCCGATCAGCGAGCCAGCACGCCTAGTAACGCCGCAGAGTTACTGGTACCAGATAGGAAAGAAGTGGTGGCAGGCCTCCAACGATACAAAACAGGACTTCATCAAGGTATGAAGAACCTCATCACAGCACAAACCGACATTTTACAAGGTCGGGCCTTGGAAATGGGGAATATATTGCATAATATATTTGTGCAAGCTGGTCGGGGACTGAAGTTGAAATACGAAATCCTGGAGGCTCTGAGCCCGAAGGCGGCTCTGCGGCGGGGTTATGCAATTATTCGTAGCGGCTCAGTTATTATAAAATCTGCTAAACAAGTGAAGTCAGGTCAATCTATAGATATTTCTGTTCAAGACGGTAATTTTAAAGCCGAGGTACAATAGGGATATGGCAAAGACAGTAAACTATCGTGAACTCAGCAGTGAGCTAGATGATGTTTTGAACAAACTGCAATCCGGTGAGTCGGATATTGATGAAGCTGTAAAGCAGTACGAACGGGGCATGCAAATCATCAAAGACCTGGAAGCTTATCTAAAGACAGCCGAGAACAAGGTTCTGAAGACCAAAGTGAGCATTGAAAAATAATGGGGTTAATTCTCTGGGTTACTGTGGCCG
>CAYGDJ010000040.1:0-5426 GCA_964348625.1 uncultured Candidatus Saccharibacteria bacterium
ACCCTGCTCAATACGACCCGTAGCTACCGTGCCACGACCCTTGATAGAGAACACGTCCTCGATTGCCATCATGAACGGCTTATCAAGTTCGCGTTTTGGCTCTTCGACGTAGTCGTCCATAGCCTTGACCAGTTCCATGATAGCGTCTTCGTTAGTAGCGTCGCCTTCCAAAGCTTTAGTGGCGGATCCTTTTACGATAGGCGCGTTTTCATCAAAGCCGTTTTTAGCGAGTAGCTCACGAATATCCATCTCAACAAGTTCGATCAGTTCAGGATCAGCTAAGTCCATCTTGTTCATAAAGACCAAGATTTTTGGTACACCGACTTGCTTTGCCAGCAAAACGTGCTCGCGGGTCTGCGGCAATGGGCCGTCATTGGCTGCCACGACCAAAATAGCCCCGTCAATCTGGGCAGCACCGGTGATCATGTTCTTCACATAGTCAGCGTGTCCAGGCATGTCAACGTGAGCGTAGTGACGTTTTTCTGATTCGTATTCCTGGTGGGAAGTAGCGATGGTGATACCACGAGCCTTTTCCTCTGGTGCGTTGTCGATCTGGTCATAAGCAACCGGTTTGTTGACTGAGCTTGGAAGTTTCTTGGCTAATACAGCGGTAATAGCTGCTGTTAAAGTAGTTTTACCGTGGTCAACGTGGCCCATAGTACCAACGTTCACGTGTGGCTTGCTACGGTCGAATGCATCTGCCATATAGTATGGTCTCCTTTATTGATTACTTTGTACATTTCGGAGGGTAATGTTTGCTGACACTATCAACAAAAGCCTCTCGCGAGTTACCGAGAAATATTACCCTAGCTCAACAGGTTTGTAAACCCCTTATTAGCTGCATTAGTATAAGATGGCGTTTTTGGGGTTTTGGAAGTACAGATATGCCCCAATTGTCCATAGTTGCATGCCATTGCCGCTGGGCAAAAGTGTCTCGGGGTCAAATTGTTCTGAGAAAACACCCTGTTGTGGCAGCATAAATGGCATGATCCTGGTGGTAATTTCCGTAGCACGGTGCAGCCGGTGGCTCTGAGCCGCAGCGTGCATCACCGCCTGACTGTGAGCCCAGACCATCATGTGATATGGATCGACGTCTGGCGTGGCCGGAAGTGCAGCCCGATAGCCGGCCTCGGTAACCAGAGGCTCCATGTACTGCTCAATTGCCCGCGCATATCCGTCCGGTAGCCAACTGGATTCAATGTACAGTAAGGCCTCCAGTGAGTCTGAGCTGATCGGATCGATAACTCCGTCCTCGTCACGTGCCGTAATAAAATGATCGTCTTTCCAAAGGTGATCGATACCTGCCTTAATCATGTCCTTACCGATATCTATCAGGGCGTGGTCAGCTGTGATTTTGCCCACCGCCTCAAGGGCGCGGGCGTTCTGAAAATGCGCCAAAGTGTAAACAATCGGGTAGTGAGGTTCTCTGCTGCCTTGACGATTGAGCTCGGAGTCCTTCCAATAGGTTACTTTTAGTGCGAATTTACGCTTTCGGCCGTCGGGATTTTCGTCACCAGCAAACCAAGGATCTTCCATAAAAAGTCCCTCATGGTTTACGTGGCTTTTTATGTATGCGACCCCATCTTTGATTGCATCAGCGTACTTACGCAACAGTACATCAGACCTGTAGCCTCGCTCTACTAACGCCGCCATGCTTAGCAACGACTGAGCGGTTGTATCACAAGCATTGTATGCCGTACTGAGCCCATTCATGTTTACATTTGGCAATTCGTGGTGGTGCTTCCCAGGCTCCTCGCCAGTCTTAGGGTCTTGTTTTTTCCCCCGACGCCGGACTGAATAATCAATCTGGCTCTCCAGCAGGAGAGGGTCACCCCTGAGTGCCATGGCTATTTCAGAATCGCGCGTAAAACTTCCTGGGTAGCCTGGGTCACCGGCTCGGAAATATACCTCATGTCGATTCATAACCGCCAAGTTATCCATAGCGATTATGGCAGCATCGATGTCTGATAATTCCGGTGTGGACTTCACCGGTTTTCGGTTCTGAAGATCGCTCATCTTTTCTAATCGCTGCTTGTGTTGAACTTCAGTTATTGTCATTTTGTGTTGTTATTGCTGATTCCAGTGTATGCCTCACAACCGGTAAGTCAAGTCGCTACTGCTTCATCTGCTGAATATCAAAAGTGTCATATCCGTCGCACTGTTATACAATGTATGCTGTTGATAATAGTTTGGAGTCTTAATGCGGATAGCAATTATTGCCGGACCTAATGTGCCGGTACCACCTGTCAAATATGGCGGTACTGAGTTAGTTATCAGCAATCTCATCAAGGGCTTACAAGAGCTTGGACACAAAGTTATACTAATCGGAGCTGGTGATTCGACCATAGACTGCCAGGTCATACCCATCGTAGACAAGGCCATCTTCTTTCCAAAAAAGCACAGTCAGGTAGCAGCATTTGAGGCCAGATTGAGAGTTATTGAGCGAAAAACAGGGTACGAGCTACGCAAATTGCTGCCTCATGTCGACATAATCCATTCACATGGCTTCGATCTGAGACCATTTAGGGACTTTCCTAATCTCACAACCATACATAACAACTTCGAATTAGATGATCTGGCCTACTATAAACGCCGAAAAGAGTTGTATTACGCATCAATCTCCAACAACCAGCAGGGAGCTTACCCAGACCTGAAGTACGTCGGGACAATATATAACGGCGAGGAACCGGACAAGTTTCCGATCATCGAAAAGCCAGACAATTATGTCTGTTTCCTGGGACGATTTGACCGAGACAAAAACCCCCACCTCGCCATACAATTAGCTATAAACCTGGGTATCAAGATCAAGGTTGCTGGCAAAATCGACTTCCTAGGCGAAGATTATTTCAAGGATGAAGTGGAAAAGTACCTAAACCATCCTCTGGTTGAATATTTGGGTGAGCTGAATTTCGAAGAAAAAATCGATTTACTAGCACATGCCAAGTGCAACCTGCATCCTACTGGCTTTCGTGAGCCCTTTGGCCTCTCTGTGTTAGAGGCGGCCTATTGCGGCACACCGACTTTAGCCATCTCTGGCGGTTCAATGCCAGAGCTGATCGAGGTAGGCAAGACCGGTACGTTGGTAGAGGATTTTGTGGAAGGATCTCATCAAATAGAAGAGTGCTTTAGCATGGACAGACAGTATATAGCCAGCCGCTCACGCCTGCTGTTCAATTACAAAACAATGAGCAAGCAGTATGAGGATTCGTATCGTGATATCATCAAAATCTTCAAGGAAGGCCGAACCGATGATCGTCGTTTGTGGGCGCTAGCTAAGAAGGTTAGAAAACATCTGACAAATGTCATTAACCAAGAGTGGCCTACCCTGATAGGAAAATAACTATTTAGTTCTTAGCGGTTTTTGAGGCAATCGATTCAGCGACGTTGTTTGGCACGTCGGCGTAGTGGTCAAGCTCCATACTGGAGCTAGCCCGACCCTTGGTGCTGCTACGCAGATTGGTGGTGTAGCCAAACATTTCGCCCAACGGTACAAACGCAGTGATCTCCTTGATGCCAGAGCTGAGGTCTTCCATGGACTCAATTCGGCCACGCTTGGCGTTCAGATCACCGATGACGTCACCCATGAACTCTTCTGGGGTAACCACCACGACTTTCATGACTGGTTCTAACAATACTGGCGCGGCTTTCTTCATGGCTTCCTTGAAACCGATAGACCCGGCAGCCTTGAAGGCCATTTCAGAGGAGTCTACATCGTGATACGAACCATCATACAGTTCAACTTTGACATCGACCACTGGATAGCCGGCCACGACACCGTTGTTCATGGCCTCTTTGATGCCTTCATCGACAGGTTTGATGTACTCGCCAGGGACAACTCCACCCTTGATAGAGTTGATGAATTCGTAGCCCTTGCCCTGTTCGTTCTGAGAGATACGCAACCAGACATCACCATATTGTCCACGGCCACCGGATTGTCGAATGAACTTACCCTGGGCCTCGACGCCATCTTTGCGGATGGTTTCGCGGTACGCTACCTGTGGTGCCCCGACGTTTGCCTCAACACTAAATTCACGCTTCATGCGGTCTACAATGATCTCCAGGTGCAGCTCGCCCATACCAGATATGATGGTTTGGCCAGTCTCACTGTCTACTTTGATGCGGAAAGTTGGGTCTTCTTCGGCCAAACGTTGCATGGCTAGGGACATCTTCTCTTGGTCAGCCTTGGTCTTTGGCTCGATTGCGATAGAAACTGGTGGTTCCGGGAAGGTGATAGATTCCAGAACTATCGAATTGTTAGGGTCGCACAATGTGTGACCGGTAGTAGTACCCTTTAGCCCGACAATTGCGGCGATGTCTCCAGCGCCAACTTCGGTTACATCTGTTCGTGAGTCGGCTTGCAGACGGACTATACGTCCGACACGTTCCTTTTCGCCAGTCGAGCTGTTGAGCACGTATGATCCTGCGGTAATTTTGCCAGAATAGACGCGGAAGTAAGCTAGTTTGCCGACAAATGGATCGGTGGTGATTTTGAAAGCCAGCGCTGAAAATGGCTCACTCTCTGATGGTTTACGTTCAATTTCATCGCCGGTTTTAGGATGTGTACCCCAAGTTGAGCCAACCTCGAGAGGGTTTGGCAGATAATCATTGACCATGTCCAGGACTTTTTCTACGATGACTCCGCGGCCATCACCGCCAGTAACTGGGAAGAATTTACCAGTCAAGGTAGCGGTGCGGATGGCTTGCTTGACATCATCTACACTCAGGCCTTCCTCGCCTACTTCAAAGTATTTTTCCAGCATGGCTTCGTCTTCGGCCACAGCGTTCTCGATCAGAAGTGATCGGTATTTTTTGACCTGGTCCATCATATCAGCCGGGATTTCGGCTTCTACCAGTGATTTGTCATGGAACTCAGTGTAGGTGAAAGCCTTCATTTCGACGAGGTCGATGACGCCATTGATAGCCTGTTCAAAGCCGATCGGCAAATGTACCGGAAAAGCCCGTTTGCTCAGGCGATTATGAATAGAATCCAGTGATTTGTAGAAGTCACCACCGGTTTGGTTGATTTTGTTGATAAAACAAATGCGCGGTACTTTGTACTTATCGGCCTGACGCCAGACGGTTTCCGACTGCGATTCGACACCCATTTTGCCGTCGAACACCACACAAGCACCGTCCAACACACGCAACGAACGCTCCACTTCAACGGTGAAGTCGATATGACCGGGGGTATCGATGATGTTGATCTGGTTGCCTCTCCAGAAGCAGGTCACTGAAGCAGCCACGATGGTGATACCACGCTCGCGTTCCTGCGCCATCCAGTCAGTGGTAGTTTCGCCCTCGTGCACAGCACCGATTTTGTGCTTTAAGCCGGTTCGGTACAAAATACCTTCGGTGGTCGTGGTCTTACCGGCATCAATGTGGGCAATAATCCCCAGATTACGTATATTCTTCATTTCAGTTTTCTT
>CAYGDJ010000041.1:0-5405 GCA_964348625.1 uncultured Candidatus Saccharibacteria bacterium
AAACTCGTATAACCTAAAAACACTTCCTTGATGTTTGCCGTAATACGTTATACGAATCTCGTACTACAACTCTTAGGGACTGCCGAATTATATCTAATACAGAGAAGTTAGACAAGTTATCAAGCCCTGTCAACCCGAGGAGTCCTATTAACTTATAAGGATGATTTATTTCAGCAAAATGACTGTTTATTGTCGGGTGGAAGAAAAAGTTATTGTGTGTCTATCTAAGAGCTAATATGACGTAGGTCTAGGTTTGTTGCGCGAACTGCTTTCCTGATGGTAGATACATCAGCAGCCAGCTTGTCTACTGAATGCTGATCTGCTTTGTCATCAAGCTGTTTGTTTATCACAGATATACCTTCCAGAATGGTCTTGCTGTCATCACGCATCTCTTCCTGTAGAGCGCCAATGTAAGATATGTCTTTCTCCAGACCGTCCATTCTCTGCACTAGGCCCCGCTGCCCTTCCTGAAGACCGTTCTGCCCCTGCTCCAGACCGTCCATTCTCTGCACTAGGCCCCGCTGCCCTTCCTGAAGACCGTTCTGCCCCTGCTCCAGACCGTCCAGTCTTTGCCCAATGCCCTTGAGCTCACCGAGCACCGTTTCTTCAAAAGATTTGTTAGTCATGGCTTAGATTTTAGCATGTTTTAGGGCGCTATCGATACTACGTTGTTCGGCTTTTTTCTTGAGGTCTTGGCGCTTGTCATAAAGCTTCTTGCCGCGGCCGGCGGCGATGCGGACTTTGATGTAGCGGCCACGAGTCAATATCTCTAACGGCACAATTGTCTGACCTTGTTGCTTGGAGGCAATTAATTCATCTATCTCCTTGCGCTTGGCGAGAAGTTTGCGAGCCCGAGTTTGTTCGGATTCGGGGATATTGATACCGGCGTCACCAGTGATGGTGGCGTTGATCAGCCATAATTCACCTTCCTTGACCGTCACGTATGCGCCACGAAGCTGGCCGTGCCCGCGCCGCAGGGATTTCGTCTCTGCACCACTGAGGGCAATGCCTACTATCAGACCATCGTGCAGCTCATAATCGTGCCGCGCCCGACGGTTAGAGATGGATTTGGTCCTGGTGACCTTCTTCTTAGCCATAACCTCGTTATTCTACGGCAATTTACCCCTTATGTCTATAGACAAATCTTGACTAGTATGATATAATGAACTAAATATGTCAGAACATATATTGCATCCTGAATTGTTCGAACAGATACCCTTAACCGGTAAAGTAATAATGCGGGCTATAGAGCGCCGAGCATCTGAGATGGCTGCCATGTCCCTCGCTCCTCAAGACATAACGGTAGCAGTCAGGACATTAAACGAAGCCTCGTCTTTAGAAGGATTGCTTGAAGACATTGATCGTCAACAAACAAGCGGAGAGGTAGAGGTTGTAGTTGTTGATAATGATTCTTCCGATCGCACCCCAGAAGTTGCCAGATATTACGGTGCCACCGTGGTTAGCTTGGCCCGAAGAGACTTCACATATCCAAGATCGATGAATCTAGCCATGGACGCCGCCAGCCACAATGCAGTGTTTTTGACGGTTGGTCACGCTCGGTTGAGCAATAATCAACTGCTCAATGCCGGCGGCAGAAACCTAGTTTCTAATCGGGGCGAGTCGGGAGGCGCATTTGGGCATACCTTGCCTAATGCCAACGCGAGTATATATGAGCGAATCCAACCGGCCGTCAACCTTGCTTTTAGGAAGCCTACTCATGTAAAGAGGGCTGGCCTTGGTGTAATGGGTGCAACGTCAGCCGTGCTAGACAAACAAGTATGGCGGAAAATGGGTCGCTTTGATGAATGCTATGAAAGCGGCGGCGAGGACACGGCCTTAGCAGCCAAGATTCTTGATGCGGGCATGGTTATTGAAGATGACCCAATCCTCAGCGTCCATCATTCGCATGGTCTTGGTTTCATAAATACTATCAAGCAATGGCAGCATTGGCTGGAGACCGTTAAAGGCCCGATAAAGCTAGACCTAGATAAACTGGTGGCCAGGCGTCCCGACCTAGACGTATCCTAAATAGGACTTTCGCACTTTCGCGCGGATAACAGGGTACAGGTAGCCGTAGCTACGCCGAGAGAAGATAGACAGTTTGCAGCCAGCTACCTGTGGTCTGTTGCTGTGAGAAAGTGTGAAAGTCCTATAAACGTTTAATACTCTCGAAGTTGTTTTTTGGCGGTGTCCCAGAGTTCCGGGGCGCCGCGTTTTTGCTTCATGTAGTACCACCACTCGACGCCCCATAGGTCAATCCGGCGCATGCCGGTGGCTACACCGTAGTTGATACGGTCCTCCAGGCGTTCGGGGTTGAGCGATTTGTACAATTCCGTGATTGGCGCGGTCTGCATGTCGAACCCGTCCGGCAGCCAGGCTTCTGACTGCAGCTCGTGGACAATTGTGTCATTACCATTCCATAGTTCATTCCAACCGGCCAAAAAACCATAGAACCACGCTGGCAATGGGTATTCAAAGTAGCGTTTGGTGATGTTCTTGTCCCAAACACGTTTGTAAACCGACACGGCACTGACGTCTGCTTGCGGTTCGCCCAGCGGCCAGCCCAAGGCGTTGTTACTACGACTGACGATGAGCGGATGAGATGTGTCGAGTTGCTTGACCAACCTATATTCAGCTACCAGTCGGTCACGGGAGTGGTCCGGACAGTTGCCAAATACCTTCAGGAAAAATTCATTTTCCAGTTGCCAGCTTTCCAGGGCCGGGTGGTTTTGATAGCGCTTTACCACAGCCTCAATATAGTCAAAAAGCTTCGGTTGCCAGCTGCTCTTGGGAATCTTCTCTGCCCAGGTCGGCATGTGACACTCCGGCCAACGCGGTTGGCGCAGCCCGATTGCCAGAGACACTCCTACACCGGCAGCCTGGGCTTTGTCCATCTGCCAATCCAGAAACGAAAAATCGTATACACCGCGGGTGGCCTCGCCATTTTCCCAGTAGCTCACCAGACGTAGCTTTTTGACACCTAGGTCATTGATGATTGCATCCAGCGTTTCCTCCGAATCGAGACCGAACGACTGGGCATAGTCGGGGATAAACGTAGCGCCGACGTACAGTGGCTCATCAGCGTGACGAGCGATGTACCAACGGGCAATGCCATACATACTACTCACGGCAAATATAACAAGAGCAACAACACTCACTAGTATTCTGCGCCAGAGAACTCTTTGCGGCAGTAGAAAGGGCTTGTCTTTGCCCGTACTACTTACTACTTGCCCCTTACTACTTTGTGGCTGGTTTTTTGCCTTTTTCACAGATTTTGGACTACTATTATCATCAGCTTATGTTGAAAACGCTTACGCTAGCCTTAGTTATACCAGTTTACAACGAAGAACGCTACCTGGAAGCGTGTCTGCGGAGTATCGTTGGCCAGACAGTAAAGCCGGACGAGGTGATAATCGTCGACAACAATTCAACAGACAATTCTATGAGCATTGTCAGCCAGTTCCCCTTCGCGCGGGTGATCAGACAAAAAAAGCAAGGGATTGTCTATGCCCGGAATGCTGGGTTTGACGCCGCTGGCAGCGACATCATCGGTCGGATCGATGCTGATACGCGCCTGCCCGCCGACTGGGTAGAGCGTGTCAAAGCTTTCTATGCGGACGGCAATCATAATGATTTTGCGCTCACCGGAGGCGGGTATTTCTATAATGGACGGTTGCCGAGAGTAAATGGTTGGATTACCAGTCAGCTGGTATACCGCGTAAACCGGTTTGTACTCAACCACTTCATCACCTGGGGATCCAATATGGCACTACCCCGAACCGCATGGCAAAAGGTCAAAAAAGACATCTGTCAGCGAACCGATATACACGAAGACCTAGACATATCAATCCATTTGCACCAACGTGAATACAAGATCACATATGATGCGGCCTTGTTGGTTGGTGTTGCATTTAAGCGCGCATGGAATGACAGTTTGGGTCGCCGCGAGCATTTGCGTCGCTGGCCCAATACACTACGGGTTCACAGTAACCGTTTGTGGTGGATGGGGCACTTGGGGAATATCATTATACTGCCAATTGTTGGGCTATTCATGCTCTTCGAACTATTGGCACGGGCCATCGGTCGAAAAGCTTTAACCCATAGCAACTCCAAAGCAAAATGACCGAATTTTGGGTAATGAATAAGTAGTCAAAAACCGTCATTTTGTTTTGGAGTTGCTATAAGAAGGTTATGACGTAAGATTAGTAGGTGAATACAAAAAACCCGATTGTCTCTGTTGTTATTCCAGCTTATAACGAATCAACCTATATTGACCGTCTGCTCGAAGCACTCAGCAAACAAACCTTTGAGGCTTTTGAAGTGATTGTTTCTGATGCGGAGTCTAAGGACGGCACAGAAGACGTCATAAAAGAGTTTGCCGCCAGACTTGATATAAGATTGGTCCAATTTCCTCCGGCCGGTCCTGCCGCTGGGCGCAATGTGGGCGCGAAAGTAGCTCGGGGGGACTGGCTGTTGTTTCTAGATGCTGATGATGATATAGACGACGCCAGTTTCTTGTCGGTGATGGTTGAGGAGTGTGAGCGACGAGGCTGGCAAACGGCGACTGCCAAGCAAGATTTTCGTGACGCCAATGTATTTGAAGCGGTAGGTTGCTGGCTGAATTATAACTACACAAAACTACTCAGCCATACCAAACATCCAGTTGCGCCCGGCTGGTGCATACTAACCAAACGACATTTGTTTGAGGCAAACGCTGGCTTCAATGAAAAAATCCACTTCGGTGAGGACTATGATTATGTGAGTCGAGTTGGCAGCCACGGTTTTGGGTTCATAGAAACAACCTCTTACTTTGTGGATTTGCGCCGGCCACGTGCCGAGGGTATTAAATTTGTTCTAAAAGGTATTGGCAATGAGATATATCGACATACTCATCGTTACAACTTGCAAAACAACCCTATTCCTTATAGGTTTGGCCAACATAAGAAACGGGGGGTTTAGATATGAAATTCCGTAAATTCGTGGTCCAGTTTGCCAAGTACATGATCGGCGGCGGGGTGTATTTCTGGAGTGGCTATGCGGTGTTTGCTATCGGCTACTCGGTATTGCACATTGATTGGCTAGTGGCCAAGATCATTGCTGATATGGTGGGTTGGACGTTGAATTTTATCATTCAGCGCTTCTGGGCTTTTAATCATCCTGAATTAGGTGGCAAGGCTGTCGAAGTAACTGGGCGCTATGCCCTCCTCACGGTGTTTAATCTAGGGCTGGATTACGCGATTGTTGCCAGCCTAAAGTCAGTTGGTGTGACGCCGTACCTGGGCCTATTTATTTCTTCAGGTTTCTTTACGGTTTGGAACTACCTCTGGTACAAACTCTGGGTTTTTGCGCCTACTCGGCGTTCGAAGTAAATCCGCCATTAGCGTTGACGACTGGAGAGCAGCTGG
>CAYGDJ010000042.1:0-5279 GCA_964348625.1 uncultured Candidatus Saccharibacteria bacterium
GTCAACACCAAACAAGTCAGTGCACGGGTTAAATCAAACTTAGACAATTCCATCATCGCCGGCCAGGATGCCCGCGAAAAAGTTCGAGAGATTTTGAGTGCTTTTCACGAGGGAGAGCCGGAGGACAAAGACCTGCAGCACGCTGTCAATGAGGCCAAAAAAGCCGTCAAACATCTGAAAAAATACGTCACCAAACCGACAAGCAAATAGAATTTACAACGCATCCGCTGTCGATTTTATCTGTAAATTAGACTAAAATAAACACACTAAACGGGAACAATATGGCTTCTAAACTCGTCCTAGAACCCAGTGACTTTGTGCATTTGCACAACCACACGCAATACAGCCTGCTGGATGGCTTGACGAAGATTCCAGAGTTGATGGAGCGTGTCAAAATTTCTGGTATGGAAGCCGTGGCGATTACAGACCACGGTACTCTATCTGGTGCCATCGAATTCTACAAAGAGGCCTTGAACGAAGATATTAAACCACTCATCGGCATTGAGACATATGTGGCAGCCCGTAAACATACCGACAATGATCCCCAAAAAGACAAGCCTAGGTATCACCTGATCCTGTTGGCTATGAACAATGTTGGCTACCAGAATTTGATGCGCCTGAGCACCATCGCAAACCTTGACGGTTACTATTACTATCCGAGAATCGACCATGATTTACTGGAGCAGTACAGTGAGGGCTTGATTGCCCTGAGTGCCTGTATGAGCGGTGAACTTGGCGATGCATTGAAGCAGGGCCAGTACCAGCAAGCAAAGCAAGTTGCCAAATGGTACAAGGGTCTGTTCGGCGATCGCTACTATCTGGAGATCCAGGACCATGGCCACCCTCAAAATCCGATGCACAATGCCGAACAACAGATCATAAATGAGCAGGTGCTAAAACTCGGCAAGGAACTGAATATTCCGGTGGTTGTTACCTGTGACGCTCATTATCTCCAGCACGAAGACCAGGAAGCCCATGAGATATTGCTCTGTGTCGGTACGGGCTCCTTCCTGAGCGACGAAAAACGGATGTCACTGAAGGATTTTCCATTGCATGTTGAGTCTCCGGAACGCATCATTGAGCGTTGGGGCAAGGATCATCCGGAAGTGGTTTTGAACACAAAGGCCATCGCCGACCGTTGCCAAGTAGAGCTAGATTTGGGCAAAATCCTGATCCCCAAATTTCCCGTTCCACGTGGTAAGACGGAGAAGTCCTACCTGCACGATTTGGTCTACCAGGGTCTAGCCTGGCGTTATGGCAAAAAAAAGGAATCAACCACGGCCAAGCTAACCAGGGACGAAGCTAAAAAAACATTACCAGAACACGTATTGTCTCGCGCCGAATTTGAGCTAAAGGTGATAGAAGACATGGGTTTCAATGGTTACTTCCTGATCATTTCCGACTTTATCAACTGGGGCAAGGACAATGGGATAGTTTTTGGTCCAGGGCGTGGTTCGGCCGCAGGATCGATCATCGCCTTCGCATTGAAGATTACCGAGCTGGATCCGTTGCAGTATGATCTGCTGTTTGAGCGGTTTTTGAACCCCGATCGCGTCAGTATGCCGGATATAGATATCGATATCCAGGATTCGAGGCGTGATGAAGTCATCCAGTACTGCGTCGAAAAATACGGTAGTGACCGAGTTGCCAACATCGTCACTTTTGGTCGAATGTTTGCCCGTAACGCCGTGCGTGACGTCGCCCGCGTGCTACAGGTTCCTTATGCTGACGCTGATCGTCTGGCAAAGATGATCCCGTTACCCGTCCAAGGCCGCCACATCCCGTTGGAAAAATCCCTGAAAGACAACACCGAGCTACGACAGGAGTACGCCACTAACGAGACCAGCAAGATGGTTCTAGACCAGGCTGTAAAGCTGGAAGGCACCATACGTAGTCATGGCGTGCATGCCGCTGGCGTGGTGATTGCTCCTGATGACATTGTCAAATTCACTCCTCTAGAAATGGCCCAAAAGGGCGTTGTGGCGACACAGTATTCGATGGGCCCGATTGAGGACTTGGGACTGCTAAAGATGGATTTCCTGGGCCTCAGTAACCTGACGATTATCAAAAACGCCCTGCGCATCGTAAAAAAAGTCTACGATACGGACATAGATATCAACACAATTCCGCTGGACGATGCTAAGACATACGCTCTGTTCCAGCGGGGCGACACTACCGGTGTGTTCCAGTTGGAATCGGCCGGCATGAAGCGCTATCTAAAGGAGCTCAAGCCAACCGTGTTCGAAGACATAGTCGCCATGGTTGCGCTGTATCGACCGGGGCCGATGCAATTTATAGATGATTTCATCGGTCGCAAACACGGCTTGCGACAGATCAGCTACCCGCACAAGAGCATGGAAAACGCCCTCAAAAACACTTATGGTGTCCTGGTCTATCAGGAGCAAGTCATGCAGATTTCCAAGGAAGTCTGTGGCTTTACCGGCGGTGAGGCCGACACACTCAGAAAAGCCATTGGCAAGAAAAACGCTCAGCTGATGGCCAAGATGAAAGACAAGATGATCGAGGGAGGGCAAAAGCACAGCGGCATTGATCAAAGCCTGATGGAAAAATTCTGGAAACAGTTAGAAGAATTCGCTGCTTACTGTTTCAATAAATCGCACGCTGCCTGCTACGGATTGATTGCTTACCAGACGGCTTACCTCAAGGCTCATTTCCCAGAGGCATTTATGGCGGCACTGATGACTAGCGACTTTGATGACACTGATCGTTTGGCAATTGAAATCACCGAGTGCAAACACATGGGTATCGAGGTCTTGCCGCCGGACGTCAATGAATCGTTCGTAGAATTCGCCGTGGTACCAGAAACCAACCAAATTCGCTTTGGCATGGCAGCCGTCAAAAATGTCGGAACAGCCGCAGTCGAGGAAATCCTGCGTGCTAGAGCTGAAGGCCAGTTTGAGACGCTGGAAGATTTCTTTAGTCGGGTAAGCACGCGGACAGTCAACCACAAAGCCTTGGAAAGCCTCATAAAAGCTGGAGCATTTGACCGTTTTGGAGAGCGATCCGAGCTATTGCATAACCTAGATGTGCTACTGGCCTATGCCAGCCGAGTGCAAAAGCAGCTGAACAGCGGACAGACCGATCTGTTTGGTGAGCTGATTGAAGATCAGGTAAAGCCACGTTTAGTGATCGCAAAACCAGCTGTTGAATACTCCATGCGGGATTTTCTGTTGTGGGAGCGCGAATTGTTGGGGCTTTACCTGTCTCAGCATCCTTTGAAGACATTTGAAGCGCTACTGGAAGAGCAAGCATTCCCATTGCAGGACATCAAACCGGGGCATGATAATCTATCTGTCACAATTGGTGGGGCAATCCAGGATGTACGGGAGATTACTACCAAAAATGGTCAGAAAATGGCCTTCGTAAGACTGGCCGATCAACGCGGCGAAATGGAATTGATCTTATTCCCCGGCGTGTACCAACAAACCACTGGTTTGTGGGAACGAGACCGTGTAGTCATAGCACGGGGCAAGGTCAATGCCAAAGACCGCGAGGGCAATGCCTCCAACGAGGTGAAGATAATGGTCGACGATGCCCGCGAAATTACCCCGGAACAGGCTGCCGCTTACCAACCAACCGGCAAAAAACCAAAGGGGCTAAAACCTCGCAAATCCCAGAAGCATAGTGCCGCGAATGTGACGGAGTCGGCCAGTATCAAGACAGCGGCGCGCATTTACATACGCCTGGCTAGTAGCGAAGATCAACAATTGCTGCTTGGGTTGAAGGAAAAGATTGACCTGCACAAAGGCGACACCGAAGTAGTTCTGGTGCTTGGTTCAGCCGATCAGAAGCAAATCATAAAACTTCCCATGAGGCTATCTGCCTCGGAGGATAGCCTAGCCGAACTGGCTTCCATCGTCGGCGCCGACAATATAAAACTTCACTAAAAAAACTACACACGTTTTTGACGGCCGTCAAAAACGTGTGTAGTTTTCGCCTGAAGGCTCAAGGTTCCACAACTTTCGCACCAGCCCCGCTGTCACTGGCAAAGCCAGTGCCTACGGGGCTTCTTGAGCGCCTTGGGTGAAATGACAGAGTAGTTAAGTTGCTTGGTTGGAGTAGAAGTGCCGAACCGGCAGGGCTTACGTGGAAATTCCACAGCCTGCCGTTCGACGACCATCTGTTCTTATATCATCAGGTTGTCGTCCATCGTCAACGATTGGAAATATGCCCGGAGGTATGTCACGAGGCCAAGGCTTACGCCAACCGCACCAATGATGGCCCACTTCTTCTTATTCATATCACCCCCTCTCCGATGATGATGGCTTGATAATCATCAATTCGTGAATGTGAAACAGATGTCATGCGTGCTTTGGTGGGTAAACAACTCTCACAGACGCCGTCGACGACGATGCCGTCTTCGTCAGTTATTCCATTAGAGTCGAAGTAGTCGCTTGAGGGTGTACATTTGTATTGCCAGTCGCATGTCTTACAGCGGACTTCCTTTCCTGCATTGGACACGATTCTTCCTTTCTCCAATCTGGAAACTTTCCAGTCGGGCGATAAATTTTCATCTAAAAACTTGTCGCCGGACTGGACACTACTCTGTCAAAGTACAGGGGAGCGTATACTCGACCCTATGAATACATTATACCACATTAGTCAATACTCGGCAACTAGCTTTATCTGATGAAGCCAACGGTGCGGGACATCTCGACACAGAACAGTGCGATGCCGATCAGGTTGACGTCAAACAGTGGGTGAGCCACAAAGTAGTGTTCTGCTTGGGCAAAGAACCGGCGCAGCCGCAGCGCATGGTTAGCAAATAATCCGGTGATGGCGCTACCACTGAGTAACCCCATGAACACCGGTGCCCACGTCAGCTGACCGTTGGTGATGACTTGAGCTTTTGTGACCGGCGTGGTTTCTTCTGTTATACCGGTGTCCGTAGCGGCGACGGGAATGGGCTTACCTTCGTCTTCATCCGGCTTTTCCTCGGCTATCGGGGCAGGTGCGGGCTCAGGGGCTGGAGTCGGAGCCGTCGCCGGTTTGGCTGTCGGTTTCGCTGCGGGGGTTGTTGGTGTGGATTGGTAGGTAACTGCTAGGGTTTGCGGCTGTCCGTACATGGCTACGACGACTGTTTGTTCGCCGG
Source organism: uncultured Candidatus Saccharibacteria bacterium (assembly GCA_964348625.1). GTDB lineage: Bacteria > Patescibacteriota > Saccharimonadia > Saccharimonadales > CAZARM01 > CAYGDJ01. Next base: position 5,114 of record CAYGDJ010000042.1, read on the forward strand.
AACTGTGGAAATCACCACTGTTAGCGTAGCCAAATCCGACTTCTGTGAAGCTGCTGTCGAGCATGTTTGCCTTGTGCGAGGCGCTGTTCATCCAACCAGTAACTGTGCTGGAACTACTACTGAATCCATAGGCTAGGTTCTCGCCGGCTTTGGTGTATTTATAGCC
>CAYGDJ010000043.1:0-5252 GCA_964348625.1 uncultured Candidatus Saccharibacteria bacterium
ATTCTTTTAAAACGCGCGTAAAACCTCATGGCAGTTTGTTTGGTGGGTAAGACGCTGCCGCTTAAGTAACGAGAGTAATCTTTGAGAGTTTGCTGGTCTTTGCGACGCGAATATAGGCTTTTGGCCCTTTGTTTGCCCAAGTCATTGAGAGTATTCAGCATATCTGTAATCGGCAACTTTTCTCCAACGTAATCAGGATTAACCTTCACGGTTTTTAGCGTTGGAACTTTGGTAACAAAACTCTGTTGGTCGGGCAAATATAATATCTGAAGGCTATGCATAATATGTTCTGTTCGTTCTGTTTTGCCAGGCAATAAGACCTTGCGGTTACGGCTATAAAGGTGCGCGTCAATACCTAATCTGAGCAACAACATCTGTACGTCTTTTATAAATTCTTTATTCGCGCTAAAAATCTTTATTGTGCCACTGTTCCCATCAGCATCGTACAGTCCAGCCAAAAACGAAGCAACGGCTGTTTCAGAAGATCCAAAAAGCCGTTCAGGCACCCTAAGACCATGCGTCGTCGTAGCCAAGTCAAGCTTCTTCAAAAGTTTTACCAGCGGCATATGGTAACAAATTAATGTAAAACTTCGTGATGCCTTAGCCTGTTCGATTCTAGCCATTTTGCCAAAATGTGCCTTGATGATTTTCTGGTAGAAGAGCAAGGTAGATTTGTCTTTATCGTGCAAAAATACTCCATGGCGACGCTCACTGACGGTACCATCACCACAGATGTAGCCAATTAATCTCCAGATATCATTATGCAGGTAGTGTTTACTATGTTGGGATATTTTTTTGATACCGGCTACATACATACCAACTTTTAGGTCTTTGGCGATGATTTCGGTTATACCGTCGGCATCGATACCAAATAACTTGTGTTCAGGGGTGCAGACAAGTTCGTAGCCGCCCGCTGTGACAGTTATTAGCTCTGTTGTTTGGTGTATAGCCCGCTGGTGGATATTCTGGCTAGTTTGATATCCACGTTTCCAATCTATCGATTTAACAGCGTCATAACTAGAGTTGTAGAGGTCACGTGCCGACACTATTTTTCTAGGTAGACTAATTCTAGTATTGGCGTGTAGGCAATGTCTAAGGGTGTGTGGTGAGACGTGCTTGGTGATACCGGCCAGCAGGGCGTAGCGGGCGACTAGCCGCTGGACCGAGCGGACAGTCAAGCGGTGGTAATTGCCACTGGTGTCCACCTTTTTTATACCGCTGTAGCGGACAAACAGGGGACGAGTAGTATCGGTACGCTTGTCTAAATACACCTGCAACCAGTGAGCTGCGGCATCACTGATGAAAATCGGCCGATCTTTTTGGCCTTTGCCACGAACCATGAATTCGCGGCGTTTTAAATTAATGTGTTCACGGTCCAAACCCACTAGCTCAGATACACGCAGGCCACTACTGAACAGCAACTCTAGGATTGCTCGATCCCGCAGGCCCGGCAATGTATCAAGTTTGGGCTGAGTAAATAAACGGGCTAGCTCTTCCTCGCCAAGGAATGTAACTTGTTTGCGGACAGTCCTGGCCAGTTCGACTTTGTCGGCGGTGAGGGCTGGGATATCCCGTTTGGCACAGAATTTGAGAAAGCTGCGCAGAGCAATCAAGTGATAGTTCTGGGTACTTTTCTGGAGTTCGTCACTGGTGTTCGTGCCCAGACGGTTTAGCCACAGCCGCCATTTGCGGATCAATTCAGCATCTATGTCGCTAACTTTGATGTCTCCGGCAAAATCAATCAGACGGGTCAGGTAGTGGTCGTAATTCCGGATCGTTTTCTGCGATCGGTTCTGCTCGATCTCCAAGTACTCCAGAAAGTCAGTCTTTGCTTTAGCGAATATCATACCTCTAATGTTCAATGGTCAATGCTCAATTGTCAATGAATGAACTAATGATTCAATGTATTAATGATTTTTTGTAAAATTAGGATAATTTCCTGACACTCTCTCTGTAATTGTTTGAGATCTTCGCTGTCATTGAATTCTTCCAGTAATTTTAACCAATAAAGTGATTCGGAGGCCTCCTTTTTACTTATAAACACTTTGTTCCTAAAATCTTTCTTAGAACTCGCATTTTTTGCCTCAATAAAATTTGCCCCAACACTAGTTGCTGATCTTATAAGTTGAACCGAGATAGGGCGAATAAGCACGTCTTTTTCTAAAGTCTTCAAAAACTGTATTATTGCCCGCGAAAAATCTAGAGTTCTATCTCGAAGATCAACTGGTGCATTTTTTGTATTGCCCATTGGCTATTCATTGTACATTGGGCATTGAACATTGAACATTGTACATTGAGCATTGAACATTCTTCTCTGGTATAATTGCTGGGAATAATACGAAAGGAATTCACATTTTGGAACGAACGCTTATTCTTTTGAAGCCTGATGCGCTGATGCGCGGTATAGCCGGAGAAATCATCACTAGATTGGAACATGTCGGATTACGCATAGTTGGCGTCAAGATGTTGAGGCCTGAAGCTGATCATTACTACCATCACTACGAAAACATCAGCAAGATGGTATCCAGGCGCGGCCAAGCAGCCTTTGATGTCACCCTGGAAGCAATTCAGGAAGGGCCCGTAGTCGCTATTGTGCTGGAAGGTGTTGAAGCGGTGGCTGTGGTCAGGAAAATGGTCGGTGCAACTGAACCAAAAGAAGCCCAGCCGGGTACAATTCGCGGCGATTATGCTCACGTCAGTTTTGCGCATACTGGCAGTGAAAGGGTAGGGATTCATAATCTGATCCATGCGTCAGGCGACCCCAAGGAAGCCAAAGAAGAGATTGCCCACTGGTTTAAGGATGAAGAACTCTACGAATACGAAACCGTACATCAGCACTTCACTCAGGCCAAATCACGCAAATAGGCCCCTGTAGTTCAATGGATAAAACAATTCCGTCCTAAGGAAAAGCTAGAGGTTCGACTCCTCTCGGGGGCACCAAAACGATGCGGCTTGGCCAGCCAAGCAGTTGAGGTTAGGTTTGGGGGTGGGAATGGTACTAAAAAGCTACCGGTACAACTGGGCGTGAGTGCCACAGGTTACAAACCAGGCGATCGTACCATTGTCAGTCAGCTCAAAATGTGCCCGCCAATCACCACCAAAGGCGATAGAGCGATAGCCGGCCCACTGGCCTGTCAAGGGGTGGTTATAGAGTTCAGGGTGCATAGGTTCTTGCTGGAATAACTTCAAGGCTGCCTGCAGGCGTTTTTGCTGGGCTGGCTTCAGTAGGGCGGCTTGTTTCCGAAAGTTTTTGTGTAGCTTGACAACGGTCATAAGTTTTTGAAAAAATCGTCTAGTTCAGCTTCGTTGTTAACCGTAATGTAATTGCGGTTGGCTTTACGATCGGCAGCGGCCTCTCTCATCAACTTTTCTAGGTAGGGGGTGGGTGCGAGGCCAGGCGTTAAAAGTACCCGCTGTTCTCGCACTGCCTGTAATAAGATGGATGTTGCAAAGGCACTGGTAGACAAGCCAACGGAAGCCGCGAAGTCAGCTATGACTTTCTTGGTCTGTGGGTCTGTTCTGATGGTTAAGGCTGTGCTACTCATAATGTCTACATTGTATAGCAAATGTAGACATTCAGTCAAGAACGACTCTTCTCCAACCTAACCTCAACTGCTTGGCAGCCATGCTATGAACGCACTTTAACTTTTTGAGATAAAATGAGTCCGAGCCTCATCGCAGCGGAGCCACTAGTTGATGTACAATATGCTTATGGCCGAGGAACAACCAAAGCAATCCGAAAAATATTTCGAAGACCAGCTAGATGATGAGGAAGTACTCTATGTGTTTCGCAAACACCCGATTGTAATGCGCCGCGGCCTAATCCTCGGTTCGTTGGCATTGCTGGTTGGTCCGCTCATCACGCTTGGACTAATTTATCTAAAACCAAACAATCCGCCCAGCATGGGGTTTTTCCTTCTAAGCTTGCTGGCCAGTTTTGGACTGACCGTACTGGTTCTTTTTCCGTACTGGCTTGGTTGGTATTTCAGCGTGTTTATTATCACCGATCAACGGTTCATCCAAATCACCCAGAAGGGATTCTTTGACAAAAGCATCGTTGACCTCAGTCTGACTCAGATACAGAGCCTCAATTATGAGATCAAAGGCGTCCAAGAAACCCTACTTGGTTATGGTACAATACTGGTGCAAACGTACATGGGTGACCTGGTAATTCACGACCTACACCACCCAGGACATATCTATAAGAAACTGATCACCATCCTGCGAGATCACGGTGTCACTCCTTCAACACTGGTCAAGGATAACGAATCAACAGAATGAAATTCCTAAAACGAACGCCAAAATTACCGAAGCTCAATTACGAAGAGGAGCAGCCGACCACTGAGGGCGTACCGAGGATTACTAACGAAACTGTCGCCGCCCACAGAGAACAGGTGATTGGCAGTGCTCGCAAGTATATCTACCCGCTACAACATTCCAAACACCGTATTGTCCTCATCACGACCGGTATTTTAATTTTCTCACTGGTTGTGTTCTTCACCTACTGCACGGTCGCGCTGTACCGGCTACAATCCAGCTCGACGTTCCTGTACCGCGTTAGCCAAGTGATTCCGTTCCCGATTGCCCGTACTGGCAGACAGTTTATAGCCTACGAGAACTATTTGTTCGAACTCCGTCACTACACCCACTATTACCAGAATCAACAGGAACTGGACTTTGATTCCGAGGCAGGTAAATTGCAGTTGACAGAGTTTAAAGCCCGGGCACTTGATCGGGTTATCAACGATGCTTACGTCAAGCGTCTGGCCGATCAACACAATGTTTCGGTGAGCAGCAAGGAAGTCGATGAACAGATAGAAATCGTCCGAAGCCAGAATCGGCTGGGTGGCAGCGAACGGGTGTTTGAGGATGTTTTGAAAGATTACTGGGGCTGGTCATTGAATGATTTCAAGCGCTCGTTGCGACAGCAGTTGCTTGCTCAGAAAGTTGCCGCTGTACTAGATACGGACACCCGGGCTCGAGCAGAGGCAGCCTTGGCTGAAATTAACGGCGGGGCGGACTTTGCCGCGGTTGCCAAAAAGTATTCAGAAGATTCAGCAACCAAAGACAACGGTGGTGACTTTGGTATCCAGATTGACCGAACCAACCGCGAACTTTCGGCACACACCACAGAGACGCTATTTGCCCTACAACCTGGCCAAGTTTCTGGGATCGTGGACATTGGGTACGCATTGGAGATCATCAAAAATACAGAAAACACCGCAGATCGAGCTCGTGGCGCACACATTTTG
>CAYGDJ010000044.1:0-5184 GCA_964348625.1 uncultured Candidatus Saccharibacteria bacterium
CCAGCATTTCCACAAAATCAATATCAAGCATTTGCGCCTCTTTGTCGCCTGCCGCGCGTAGTTTTTCTTGCTCAAGGAAGCGATTCAGCTGGTCAATCGGGTCATTTAACTCGCTGTAACCATTTCCCATTTCTGTACCGCCAATAACTGGATGAAAACGTTGAGTAACACGAGGGTCTTTAGGGTCGACTTTTGCAAGTGGGGAAATTTCTACTGGTTCGTGGATTAACCAAAACGGGCCAGCCGATTCTTTTCTAATGATTTTCCATGCACTGTCCATTGCCCTAGACGTGTTTACATCACCATCAAGCTCAACTTTGTGTTTTTTAAGAACATCTTTGAGTTGCTTAATATCTGGATTAAAGACATCAATCCCTAGCTTTTCCTTCATAATGTCTGGGTATCGTACAGTTGGCCATTTTTGGTCTAGGTTAACCTTGAAGCCGTTGACATTCTCAAACTCAAGCCTGCCCCAAGTAGCTTGGGCTACTTCTTTCATTTGGCGCTCATAAAGCTCCATGGCTTGTTCATAGTCCTGATAAGCGGCATAACTCTCAAAAGCCACGTGCTCCGGTAAATGCTCATCAGAATAATTTTCGTTTCTAAAACGCGGCCCAACGTCAAAAACCCGTTCATAACCTCCGCCAATTAGTCTTTTTAGTGGTAATTCGTGGGAAATTCTCAGATAAAAGTCTTGGTCAATGGCATCCATGTGGGTTACAAACGGGTTGGCATCAGCACCGCCGGTTGTATGTTCAAGCACAGGGATATTTATCTCTATAAAACCTTCTTTGAGTAAGAATTCTCTTGTAGCTTGCCAGAACTTGCTGCGACGAATAAAACGCTCATAAACGTCTGTATTAACGTTTAAATCCACATAACGCCGCCGCAGACGTTGTTCTTTGTCGGTAAATCCTTCTTGTTCAGTTGGAAGTGGCCGCAGTGATTTGGTCAGCAGCCGTAATTTAACTACCTCAACCGACAATTCGCCTGTCTGGGTCTTGATAACCTTGCCACTCGCCTCAATAAAATCGCCGGGGTCAAGTAAATTGATTTGTTCAAATCCTATTTGGCTCTGCTTGGAATCAAGCCCTTTCATGACATCGTGCTTCAGGAATAATTGTATCTGCTCACTGGCGTCCTTCAGGACAAAAAAGGCGATTTTGCCAAACTTGCGTGTTCCCAATAACCGCCCAGTTAGCGATACATCCTTGCCTTCAAGTTTATCAAAGTCGTTGATGATTTCGACTGCTGTGTGTGTTCGCTTTGAATCAGCCGGGTAAGGGTTAATGCCCAGTTTTTTTAACTCTTCCAGTTTGCGCAATCGTTCGTCGCGCAGTTCCTTCAGTGTTGCCATTGATAAATAGTATAGATTATCCCTAGGGGTAGTGCTAGTTATTTATTAAGTGAGCGGCGGGGTCGGGTGGCGTCACGACGTTTCTGTATGTAGTGCAAGGTTACATTCGCGGCAAACACAGCCAAAGCCGCCATGACAACCATTGCAGTTAGGAAAACAGCGAAAATTAGCAATGCGCCGATCAAATCTCGTCCACCTTTAGCTAATGTTTACGATTTTATATGTAGACGTCTCAACAGGGGTGTGAATCTCGACTTTTTCGCCCTCTTCTTTGCCAAGTAAAGCTTGTCCGATCGGTGATTCATCAGAGATTTTGCCATTTAGGGGATCGGCTTCAACCGTTCCAACCACACGGTATTCCTTGGTCTTGCCGTTACCGTTTAGCTTAACAAGTGATCCGAGCTGGACTTTGCTGTCGCCTGTTGGCTTTCTGATGATTTCAACATTAACCAAGATGTTTTCAATCTCAGCGATCCGGCCTTCGACTCGTTCTTGTTCCTGGCGAGCAGAGGTATATTCGGCGTTTTCTGCCAAATCACCAAATTCGCGGGCAGATTTGATTCGTTCAGCGATTGGGCTGCGCTGAGAAACCAGCTCGTCATGCTCGGCTTTTAGTTCGTCCACGCCTTCTTGGGTTAGGTAAAACTGTTTCTTCATATTCTGCTCCTTGTTGCAAAATGTCTATATCTACAACCACTTTTATAGGTGATCTGGCCTCAACATCTCAGGCGGTATTATACCAAACTATATGTGACCAACTAATCTTTTTGTGATTTCATCCGGTTTGAGCATAGTCGTCGCATTTTCGGTTCGTTTCTTTAGCTCATGCTTGCCGGATGCTACCGTCTTATCGCTAACGACCAGGCGGTATGGGATACCTAACAGGTCCGCATCGGCGAACTTTTCGCCTGCACGGAGCTCTCGGTCATCATATAGTACTCCAATCCCCTCGTCAGTCAAGGTATTATATAGCGCATCAGCAGCGCTGAGTGTGTCTTTGTTTTCGCCAAGTCTAACCAGGTAAACCATGGCCGGTGCGACTGCCTCTGGCCAGACTAGTCCTTTGTCGTCGCTAAGTACTTCTGCGACTGCCCCCATTAACCGAGTAATACCGATACCGTATGAACCCATGAAAACCGGAACGTCTTTGCCCTCCGTATCGGTATACGTCAGCCCCAATGGCTCAGAAAATTTATGCCCTAGAGAAAAGATATTTCCCACTTCGATTGCCTTTTTCTCCTGAACATTTGCTTTATCAACGCCAAGATCACGCAGCACTTCATCGGTAAATACTTCCTTGTTGATGGCAATTTCCTTTGTGGGATCTACGTAAATTACATCTTCCCCCGATTCGGAAATAGTCTGAAATTCGTGAGAGTATTTTGAAAACGTTCCACCAGCGGCAAAAGTCAGATGTGTTTGATCTCCCAGTCCAACCTTGTCGAAAATGCGCATGTAGGCTGATTTCATTGTTTGGTAAAATGCCTCATGCTCTTTTTGGTCTTTTGAGAACGAATATAATGCTTTCCAGTAGAACTCGCGTCCTCGCATGAGGCCTGATTTGCTCCGTGTCTCGTTTCGGAAAATAGTTTTAAAGTCATAGGGGTATACTGGAAGGTCTTTGTAAGAGTTCACGAAGTTTTTCATGATATTGGAATAGGCCTCTTCATTAGTGAACGACAGACCAAGCTCAGTCCCATTTTTGAGTTTGGTCTTAAACCAGTTATCTACCACAGTGTCGTCCCAACGACCGGTCGGATCCCACACTTCTTTACTCTGAAGTGCCGATGTTTTCATCTGTATACCACCTACCGCATTCATTTCTTCTTTTACGATCTGAATGATGTTTTCCATTACCCGAAGGCCAAGTGGCAATATTGTATACACGCCGGCCATTTCTTTGTGTATAAATCCAGCGCGGATAAGTAATCGGGCGTTCTTGGCCTGCTCGTCCGCCGGCGCTTCCTTCCGAGTTTTTGTAAATAATTGCGAAAGTCTCATGCTGCAATTCTACCCTAGTTTAAAGATGAATAAAACCGTGAAGGCTACGAAATTTTTGATGCCGTGCAACACTATCGGCGCTGCCAGGCGACCGGTTTTTTCCCGTAAATAACAGAGAAACAGTGACAGTATGAAGGTATCTATGGCCGCTATCCACAGCAGTGGTGCGTCACTGCCCCACTGCAGATGGGCCAGTGCGAACAAACTACTGGTAATCACCGCTGAAACCATAAAACCAAGCTTTGTTCGCAATCCCGAGAACAGAAATCCACGCATTACGATTTCTTCGACAAGTGCTGGCAATACCACCAAACTTATGAATACCGGCAGCAAACTCAGACCCTGGACTGTTACCGGATCAAAACCAAGGCTCTGGTCCTGGTCCAGATTGATGCTCTGGGCAATCAAACCAACAATAATAACGATGATGTAATACAGGATGAAATAGCCGGCATAGCCGGCCAGTGCATAGGCCAGATCGTGTATTTTTGGTCGTATCAGCCCGATGGCGCGCCGTGTAACCCTGAGGATTCGCATGGCCAAATACAGAAGTCCGATCGTAGCGACCTCGACTGATACTACGAACAATGACTGGCCAATTACGGAATTTTCCAGTGCGGTGAGCTGCCCATCGGTCTGTCCGGTTACTATGACATACAATACAAATGGAATAGCACCGATGAACTGTCCGGCAAAATACGCCACAGCCGTAAATGGAATTGCCCAAAGCGCCCACGCCAAGACATAGGCAGGCGTATTTTTAGGTTTTTCATTTTCCATATGTTTTTCGTTTTCTTAGAAAAACCTTCGAATATCAATGACGGTGATCATCAGGAACAGTAGCATCAGAGCGGCGAAACCAACCCCGTGAATCTTGTCTTCCAGGTCTTTGGTCAAGGGTTTTTTGAATGTCCGGAACAACAAAGTCACGAATAATCGGCCGCCATCTAGGGCTGGTATGGGCAGGGCGTTCATGATGGCTAGCGTCAGCGATATAACCGCAATGATGAACAGGATAAACTCAAACCCAAGCACACTGCCATCTCTCAGCAGCACGAATACGCCGACCGGACCGGAAACTTGTTCACTGGCCTTGGCGCCGTTTCCCTGGACCAATCCCCAGATTGCCGAACCGATGCCCCTGAACGTCTCAACCGTAAATTGGCCAATTAATCCGCCGGCTACAATCGGGGCTGACCACGTAGAGCGCCGCAAGACAAATTCCGTCGGTGCGATGCCGAGGTAGCCTTTCGGGTCATCCGTTTGCTGGCTAGCCTCGACCTCTTCACTAGTTCTCAAAGTTATTTGAGCTACTTTGAATTCACCGTTGCGGTCGTATCGAATACCAACTTCCTGGCCGGCCAGCTGTTTGGTAATTTTTGGCAATTCTTCAGCGCTGTTGATAGTTTTTATGCCGACGCATAGCTCATTATCACCGCATCCTTCTGGCTTGATCGGCCCACCTTCAAAAGCCAGTATTTTATCCCTTACCTGCAAGCCTGCTTTCGCGGCTGGCGAGTCTGGCTCTACGTAGCCAATGAAGACTTCCTGATTGATGGTTTTAGTATCGTTCGTAATGGTGAACTGGTTTGGTAGTATTTTCGGTAAGCCGACCAAAGCGGCGATGACCAACAAAATGTAGGCCGTTACCAGGTTCATGCTGACACCGGCTAGCATGATTTTGACTTTGGTCTTCAGATTTGCGGCACCGTAGCTAGCTTTTTCTCGGGACGAGTCATTCTCTCCCTTCAGGCGCACAAATCCGCCGAGCGGCAGCCAGTTAATGCTATAAATCGTACCTTTTTTGTGAGCTAATATCTTGGCTC
>CAYGDJ010000045.1:0-5167 GCA_964348625.1 uncultured Candidatus Saccharibacteria bacterium
TCTACTTCAGTGCAACAGGTGCAGATACTGATAATCCGATCAAAGATTGGTATAACAAGCTACGAAACAGCTCCTTTGAGAATGATTTATTAAAAAACCAAGGAATCCGATTCAAAAGCGCCCTAGATGCCGATGGCAATATTAGACCTGCGCTTATTACAATTAATAACCGTAATATCGACATTGATGTCGGTGAGTTTAAAGATAAAAAGGTTGGTGACATAAATTTCAATAATTTCCTTCGGCAAATTGATGGCGAGTTTGATGTAAAACTGTTTGGTAGTAGTCGCGAGGCACGGTTGGCCATCCGACAAGCCGTCAACGACAATACCAAGAAACATCAGGTATTCCGTCGTCGTCATATGCGCCGTTATATCGCTAATACGACGGGAGTGCGGGAATGGCGATTATTCGAAAAATCTCGTGACAAAATAGACAATGCCAAATTAGGTGTACAGAGAAAAATAATGAAGAAGGTCTTCTCCGGTGACTCCAGTAGCATGCGGTTTTTGAACTGTTTGCTGGCCGGTACACGCTGCCCAAACACAACCGACCCAGTCGACCCAGACAATAAAGTCAGTGGTGTCCCCGATGGTAGATTGTCGGATGGTGACCAGGGCGATATTAACGTTGACGATCCCGGAAATCCTTTGCCAGATGGTGAACCTACTAAATTTGAGGGCGATAGACTGACACGCGAAGCCAGCGAAGCAGTGACGGAAGGAGTACAAGAGTTTACTGACGAATTTACGCCTACTCAACAAGTTTTAAAAAACGTAGTAGATACTGTCTCCAGCACAGCGACTGGGCCGGCCGCCGTCTGGAAATGGGCCACACGTTTGGCTATAATTGATAGCTTGTTCTCTGGTGGCAAAGAAAGCAAGGCGGCAAAGTTGGTTTACAATGCCCGGATGGCACAATTGATGGCATTCACTGCGACTATGGTTATCGGCAGGGACCAAATCCGCTCGGGTGAACTGGTAGGTGATGAAATGAACGGTTTCTACGATATGACCAAGAACTTCGGAGATAGCGAAGCTTGGAGCGCTCTGAACAAAAGTTACGATTCGGGCAGCGTAGGGGCCCAGGAAACCACAAACACATCCCGGGACGAATACTGCAAAAGTAGTCGTGAAAGAACATTCGATGAATACGCTTACTATTGCGATAGTTTCAAGCCGAATAGTGGTAATCGTGCGGAAAGTGTGTCAACCGCTTACGCCTCAAGCATAGGCTGGTTAATAGGTCCTATAGCTGACGCTGTCAATGCTGTAAGAAAATCATTCTTGGGAAGAATCGTAGATGCTTTCGCTAACATAATTGATGCGGTAATTGGAGAAATTGGAAAAGTCATCCTAGATGCTCTTGGTATATCCGACGATATAGGGGTCCTTGTTGGCAAGGCCATGGCGTGGCTGCTTGAATTTGCCGGAGGTGGCCCTTTCATTGATCCGGGCAAACCCGGCTTTGCCGCATGGCTTATGGGTGGTTCTGTAGGAACCGCAGAGACATCTGCCCGCTCTGCTGGCGGTACCCGTTCTACCGAAACCAGCTATAGGTATTCGAAAGATCTAGCAAAAGCCCACGAGAAAGATCGCCTAGCGAATATGTCTTGGTCAGAGCGATATTTGTCATTAGAAAATCCTGATTCGATCGCTTCATCATTTGCGTTTTCGACGAGTAATGTGGCTGCGGGCGAGAGTATTGTATCAAAATTGGTGGACGGAATGGCTAGGGCACCCTCGACACTTTTGAGCATCATGACTCGGCCCGCCAGAGCTGCTAAAGAGGTCGACCTCGCTGAGCTAGCTGGGGTCAACACATACGACATCCCTCAAGTATGCATCGACCTTGATCCGCTTGATCCAGGTTACCTACAAAAAGCTACGAATGCTGACATCGGCCCCAGAACTTACGAAAATTTAAGCAACGAGGATACTTTCTGGCAGGCAGTATACGACAATCCCAACATTACTGATAAGGAATCCATATATAACTGCGCGCTCTTAGATAAAACCGTCCGTGCCGGTATGGGTTACTTGTACGGCTACAGTGACGATGGTGGCTACGAATGATGCGAAAATTTCGTCAGTTTGTATTCCTTTCACAACTTTTCGTATTGCTTTTCGGCATAGCACAACCCTTGTACGCCATTGACGTAGACAACGACAAACTCCGTGGCGTCTTGTTCCCGCTGTACAGCACTACGTCTGGTGATTCCCCTTGCCGAGATAACTTGTCTGGTAGTAATAACCAACAAATTGTATTCAACTTCTTGGTGTCAAAAGGCCTTTCCTTCGAGCAGTCAGCAGGATTTGTTGGAAACTTTATGCTTGAGTCAGGCCAAAGTATAGATCCCCGTGCTGTCAATCCAAAAAGTGGCGCCACTGGCATTGCGCAGTGGCTTGGTGGGCGAAAGTCACGACTTTTGGAGTTTGCCGAGGCTAGTGGTAGCGATCCGTTCACTCTAGAAGTTCAGCTTGAATATGTATGGTTTGAACTTACTAATGAACCTATCACAACCGGCATACCTGGTGGCACAGAGAGAGCTGCTTACGAGGCAGTGCTGGGAGCTACAACTGTTGCGCAAGCTACTGAAATAGTGACGCTCAAATATGAACGACCGGGAGAAAAGGAACGCCTAATAGACACAAGAACCCAGTATGCTGAGTTCGCATTCAAATCTTATAGTGGCCAAACTACCACAAACGGCGTTTGTAGCGGGGTGGGAGGCGTTGATACATTCCCGCTCATAACAACCAAAACTGCGATTAAGGCAGGTGTGGCGGGTGCAAAGTGGTGCTATTCCTCTACAACCAACTGTCACCATGACTACAATGCCGCAGATATTCATGCGCTTCCGGGCACCGAGGTTGTAGCATCAAAGGGCGGAAAAGTGGTCAGAGCACGTGAACGAGTTGGGTCAGTAGGAAGCAGTGTGACAATTCTGGGCAATGATGGACAATACACGTACTATTACACGCACATGGAATATGGGTCATTGCAGGTCAACGAACAAGATGAAGTTACCACCGGTCAAGCCTTGGGCCGTGTGGGTGAATCAGAACAGGCTGTCGGGACTGCTCCACACGTACATTATGATATGCTCCCGCAAGATGAATATCGATTTCGGCCAAACTGTGCAGGAGCAGATTGTCGAGGTTATCCATTTATTAATGTCCAGCCATTGCTTAAGCAAGTTTACGATCTTCAAATCCCTGATTAAGGAGGGCTCATGCGTATCAATTCTTTATTAAAATGGTTCCTCTTGGTTGGCCTGCTGATCGGCGCCATGATTTTTGTTATCACATGGTTAAACACAGCCACTGTGACCATCACCACACAGGACCAAGCAAAAATCTTTGTAAAGCAAGGGGATACGGACTTCCGAGAGATCGGAGCAGAAAAAGCGGTTTTCAGAACCCGCAGTCGTGACACGGTTTTTCTAGAGGCTCGAAAGGGCGAAGCCACGACCCAGAAAGCCGTACAGCCCAAGAAAACTAAGAATATTGAGGTAGCACTAACCTTGAAAGATACTGTCACAATCGAGCGAATATCTCCCGGACCATTTAAATCACCCTTGGTTGAAGGAAGCTACGCATATGGTATTAATCCGAACTCTCGTTCACTAAGTGTTCAGGCATTCGACGGTAGCAAAAATCTCCCCTTGTTGCCTGTATTGCCATTCCTTAAGCAAGTTGTTTGGCATGACAGTAAGAACTTTATCTTTATCGCTCAGGGGCGTGGTGCGGGTGTTGTTACAAACGGAATGCCACAGATCAACCAAGGTATTCTCTATACGGCCGTGGCGCGAGTTAATGGCTCCACTCTTGCTCTTATAAGCAGACAGGGTCTACACCTCGCTGATACTACACTTGAAAACAGTCGGAACATCGCCCCCGTGGTACCTAACTCCACGCCCTTCATATTTGCTGATAGTAATTACGTCTTCTATGGCGGCTTGGTGTCCGAAGAGGTCAAGGAAGAGTCAGGCGTTCCCAATATATCGGGTGCAGTATTGTATGCTTTTGATCATAGCGGCAATAAAAAATATGAGCTTAACCTGTCGATAAATCATGATATCTTTAATGTACAATCCCTGACCACGACCGAAGCTGTATTACTTACCGAACGAGGCCTACAGTCCCTGAACCTTACTACCGGTAAATTAGTGGATATTGATTTCTCCTTTGGTCAAGTTAACGATTTGGCGCTCACAAATAACAGGCTGCTTCTTTTGGGTACTGCCGGTCTCTGGGAATATAACAGACAAGTAAATGAATATTATAAACTAGCTAGCTACCCGAGCGGGGAAGAGTATGTACCTAGTTCCCTTTCTGTTTCAAATAATGTTTTGCTGTTTAGTAGTAACGTACGTAAGTCTGAATTAAAAAAAGACACCACATCAGCCAATAGCAATCTATATAGAATAATACTCGGAAATTAACTCAAGGGATGATGTGGGATTTGTCCATGAAGTTGTACTAAAACTCAGTATCCTGATCTGTTAATCGCCTAAACATTCTACGCTATAGCGTAATATATTTTCCGCTTATCGAATGGAATATGCTGGTGTTATTTCTGCACAAGTGATCCAGGAGTTTTGTAATGCGGCCCAAAAACCTGATATAAACCTGCCCACGCAAATCGTTGTGGAAACCATTAGATTTGTACCGCGACCGATGCTAGCCCAAAAGCCTTCTGTTGAGGTTTACATTGACGCGCTTGAACTAGGCTCAAACAATTCCTTGAGCTTCCGTGCTGCGCTTATCGTCCAGGCGGCGCTAGAACTGGGGTGTGACACCCTCTACAGTGACGACCTCCAAGCCGGCCAAAAATTCGGCAAACTAACTGTCGTCAACCCATTCAAATAACACACGAATGTGACGGCCGTCAAAATTGTGTGTTATTTGGCCGGAGGCAGTTCATGCTATGTCAAGGGGATGATGTGGGATTTGTCCATGAAGTGCTGGACTACGACGTCGGCGTCGGTGGTGGTTATAAATACCTGATGGCCGCTCAGGTAGTCCGTCAGGGCGCGTCGGCGAGCGCCGTCTAGCTCCGAGAACACATCATCCAGTAGTAGGATTGGCTGTCGTCCGTGCGCTTCCTGAAGCAGTTCCAGTTCGATAATCTTCAGCCCGAGCACAATCGTTCTGATCTCGCC
>CAYGDJ010000046.1:0-5076 GCA_964348625.1 uncultured Candidatus Saccharibacteria bacterium
GCCATGAGATTTTACGTACGTTTTAAAAGAATGGGGATTATTGATGAGCGGCTCAACCTCTTGAGACGACTAGCAAGTAGCAATAATCAGATCAAGTGGCTAAAAGTTAAAAGTCTTGATTTGGTAACAACTGATGAGGTAGTTTATGATTTTGCGGTTGAGGAAACAGAAAACCTCATTACTGACGGGTTTATTTCGCACAATAGTTTTGCAACAGATTTATTGATGAATGGGGCTGATTTGAGGTCAGTCCAGGCACTTTTGGGTCACAGCAACGTCTCTACCACCCAGATATACACTCACGTAACCGACCCGCACCTCAAAGCCGTGCACCAAAAATTCCACACGAACAAAAATACTGATAACTAGTTAATTCCGCAAGGCGGGAGGTCATTGTCTTTAAGCGTCGTGTTGTTTTCTATTACGTATCTCTTACAGATACTATCCCTGGTGGTTATAGGACCCTCTGGAAGTAGATAATTACTGTTGTTTAGGGGGGCTCTTACCTGAATGCGCTTGATGACATCGTTGGCTTTGCCGGTAGCATCTATCATGACTTGGGCACCAGAGAGTTCACAAGGCGCACTACTTGCTGTCGTACAACTGACGGTTACCGCCGAAGCTCGGTATATGGATTTTAACCTCAGATAAACGGTTTTGGAGTTTAGGCCGGTGAACTGTGCAGAACAGTAACGGACAGAACCCACATCACATTTCACCCTATACACGTCCGGCTGAGACAATGCGCTGTACCCCATAGTATTTGCTCCCGTTGTGGATGGATAAAGGAACCGCGTAAACATGGCGTTGCTTAAGGCCTGTCTATCTTGGGTACCTGTAAACGGAACCATGTCCACGCGCATAACCCCCGTAGAACATGACCAGCCAGAAACCGGAGGAAGCTCGGGAGCTGTTCCCACTCCCCAAGGGCAATCAAAGCTGGTACTGCCACTGGCGTCCTGCCAGCTGAGGGTAATACTACTGATCGTTGTTGGTGAGGTATCTCTGAGCTTCACTGGTACGACTGTCGACTCTGCGGTGTCTACATTGTCATATTCCAAACTAGTAACGAACGGATTTATTAACAAACAGCTTACTTTAACACCGTTACTAGCATCAATGATTGGGTTCACATTATATGGAGCAGTGTATAGTGGGTCGGCTGGATCGTTGCAGTTACTTTTTTCCTGGTTATAACCTGCCTTGACCGCTTCCAGAGCCGAGTTTACCCCTGCTTCAGCCGCATAGAATGCCTGAGTATTTAATTGTTTATCAAGCGCTTGCCTCTGGTCGCGTCGGACTAACCTACTAAAAGCAATAACAATAAGGCTTATGACGACCATTATTATCATCGTCACCACTATCGACACCAGGCCAATTTGGGTCTTGCTGATTTTTGGATTAATTACTTTCATGACGTATATGGTTACTCTCCATTCTATTCTATACTATTCGACTCGTTTTTGTACCACTGTATCTAAACTCAAGATCGTACAGAATTGTCGTCCAAGGCCGTCCTTACAGGTCGGATTTGTAGAAGTAGGGCTATTTAGTAAATCATCAAAACCATAGGCTACTTTTAGATTTACACTGTATAAGTTATTGCTCAGTGGGGTAATTGATAGGTTAGACACGCGCATGTTGGGAAGTAATAGCTCTTGAGGATACGACGAGGCCGTCGATATATCAGAAAGGCTTAAATCTACTGCCTGGGTAGTGGGGCTACAGGTCCCTGGTAAAGTATCTGTTATTAACCCGTGGTCACCAGGGGTTTCAGTAAACATACGACCCAGGCGGACACTGTAACGCCTAGCACCTATACAGTAGCCGATCGTACCACTCGAGCCATGGCTAATACTTTGTACTGTTCCCCCATTAAACTGTACGGACTGCGTTACCTCGTCCATGATACCCCTAGCGACTTCTTGGGTTCGGCTATTTGTAATACCTCGGTTATAAACACGACCAATTTGTATTAAGCCAAAGGTTACAATCACCAAAATAACAGAAAACACTGTAGTTGCGACCATCAGCTCAATGATTGTAAAACCAGTAGAGGTTTTTCTTATTTTCATTCGTAAAGCCTATAGGTTATAGCGATTTCGTCTCGTCCCCCGCCGGCACGTTCCCAACGGGCCCGGGCTCTAAACGTGTGATTATCTGCGGTAGTTCTCTCTAGGGAAACTGAAAATGGCACACTCTGGCTACTGCCACTGTACGGTGATCCCCCACTGTCTACCACACAATTAACAGGATAATTGCCACTTGTAATGGCTTCAAGATTGTCAGCATTGAGATCAGGAATGATAGCAAGAGACAGGTTTTGACGTGCTAGAGAACCATCCAGGCAGAATAAACCAGGTGTTGCGGCATTGAAGACATCTTTAGCCGGATCTGAGGCGACACCTTTTAGCCGCTCTAACTGCGTCTCAACCAGTTTTATCGCCTGGCTACGTTCTTGCACTTGTAGAGAGGCATTAGAGTCACGGTTAATTGCCACGAATGCGCCGCTTAACACAACGCCTATTATCGCTATTGCTATCAGGACTTCGACTATGGTGTCCCCGCTCCTGCCAAGCTTTGTCATGGACAGCTCCCACTACCAACACTGAGATTGGTGTTAAGCCGCCCATTTTGGTTGCCTATCGTGATTAACCCATATTGAGGCACCCGGTCATTAACAAAACATATACTGATGCCATTTTCTGGATTTCTAAATGGCTGAACTACTGCGGGAAGAGCCGTTCCCAGTTCGTAGATTTTTTGTGCCGCCTCTTCTTGGCTTTCATCTAATACCGAGTTACGTATCGGCCAAAAATCGGAGTTCTGTTTGATAGTGCTTATACCGCTAGCGGCTCGAGTGAAGTTCGAGAATATACCGAAGGAACCAATATTGATATCGCCAGTTCCGTCATTGTAAGTCATCTTCTCTACCCTCAACCCATTGTTTAACCCTGCCTTTTCGGTGGCATCGGGCACAGACACATCTGAGGTGCGTGGGGAAATGGGCACTGGTTTAGCGTCCGATAAATTTGTTATATCACCTGAGGAGGGACCACTTCCTGGAAATTGCCTGCCGACCACGCTGTACGTATAAAAACTGGTCGGGTCATTCAGTGGGCTAAATTGAAACACCCGGCCGACAAACGTACAGCCGAGGTTTGAGCCCTGTTCGGCGCTACCAGAAATTATGACTGGCGCCGTTCCCGGGCCGATAACTTGGCACTGGAAATTACCATTATAGTTATATACACCGGTTGAAACGTCGTTTATAACGTCCCTCAGCTGAGATTCGATGTCACGCACCGAGGTAGAAAATTCCGTCCTGTTCTGTTGTCCATTAACTAGTAACAGCGCTGAAACCAGCATAATACCGCTAATAGCCAAGAAAATCATAATTTCAACTATCGTAAAACCGGCGTTTATACTTTGCTTCATGAGTTCTATCTTTCCACCGACAGTGTTTCTTCTTTCAAATTATAGCATAAGGGTTTTGTAAGGGTATCAATAATAGAAGTATTCAACCCGAAGCCAGTCCAGCAAGCTAATGCCAAACAGGTATACGATAAAAGTAGCCATTATGAGCAAAGGGCCAAATGGTATTTGGCTTTTGGCTTTTAGCTTTTTGATAACTAAAAACGGCAGACTTATGGCTGTGCCAATAATTGAGGCCACGAACAGAAGTAACATTGATTCAAGAAAACCGCCGGCTAGTAGCCCTAACAAAAAGGCTAGCTTTACATCCCCACCACCAATCCAGGTGCCCTTTGAAGCATGAAACAGAGCATAGAATAACCCAAAGAGGGACAAGCCCCCTACCAGGGGGTCTATCAGATATCCTGGGCTGCCTGCAATAATGACATATAGGACAATCGCTAGAACACCTAGCCCCGTGATAGGAAAGACTATCTTGTCAGGCAGCATAAACCACCGTAGATCATAGACGGTCAATGCCATAAAACCCACAAGGATAGCTAACCAAAAAACCAATAAAGTAATGCCTGCCGCATCAAATCCGTATGGCCAATAAAGATATGAGATTATGAAAGTCAGAGCCGTCGTAATCTCAACAATTGGATATTGCCAACCAATCGGCTTGTGGCAGTAGCGGCAGCGGCCCTTTAAGCTCAGCCAACTAACTACAGGCAAAAGGTCATACCAAGCCAGTGTATGGTGACAATGCGGACACATCGACCTTCCATGAATAATTGAAAGCTGGTTGTTTTTTGTTATTTGTTTTTTGTTATTTGTTTTTTGCCTCTCGTGCATGCGCCAAACAAGGGCGTTTACAAAGCTCCCAAAACATAGTCCGAGTACGGCCAGTATTACAACCATTAGTATTATCCTAACATATTAAAACCGGCCTGCTATGGCCGGTTTTATGGTTTTCTTATGCGGTATATCCTTTTATGTGGCTGTGCAGGCTAAATTACCGTTACCACCAGCTGCCTCGCGTACATATAGAATAGCGATTGAACGCGACGATTTGGTACCTAAGCCAGAATTAGAAGCGTTGCACTTATAGCCAACAGCCATAATTACTGATTCAGTCGAAATGTTTGTAGCCGATTCACTACCCACTGCGACTACTGCTGGCGCAAGAGTGGCAGGACCTGTGTAGTCGCCAATATATACCTTGCCTGTACTAGTGCCCCAAGCTAAAGCTGTTCCTGCTTGATAAAAACCAAGGTTGGCAGTCTCGACTGTTGTTACAGTAGATGAAACTCGAAGTGAAATTGAGCCGGTCGAAGCTGTAATGGAATCTCCGGAGTTAACTTCTTTTGGAAGTTGACCATTGGTGTTGCTCACGACATTAGCAGCGGCTGAGGCAATTCCGGCTGCATCATTCGTTCGCTGGGTGTTCCTAGAGGTACGCTGCAAAGCAGGTACTGCCAAAAAGACGATTAGAAGAATCAGTCCACCAATTGCCAGCACTATCAAGACTTCGATGATAGTGAAGCCCTTGGTTCGATTTTTTAATTTTGTAAACATTTTCCCTCCCCTTATAGAACAATATTAAACGCTTATGCTTCAGATAGTACGCTAGCTGAGGCATGTTTTGCAAGTACTTTTTTA
>CAYGDJ010000047.1:0-4961 GCA_964348625.1 uncultured Candidatus Saccharibacteria bacterium
CAGAGGAAGTGAACGCCATGCTCGACACAGTTGCGGCTGCTGCCAAAGCAAAATTTGGCGCTGTGCGGTTGTGACGTATCTGTTGCGAAACATCAAAAAACACTGTATTATACGTTTTGCTTTATATGATGTGAGCTCGCCACTAGGGTTTGATGCCTGCGTATAAATGCACTTTAACAGGTATAGCACAACATGATATTGGATGCAGCTGATGTTATCCGGACATCAGTAGGGTTGCCTTCGCCCTAGCATCCGCATGCGGGAGAGAAAGTTAAACACGTGCGCCATCACGCACAGTGTGAGTCGTGACACTGGAGCCAACGGCTCGCTTCTCTCCTGCGTGTTCGCGTGGGTAAAAACACCCACCATTTGGTGTCCTGTTGCTGCAGCGAGCTACGCCCGTTACGGAAAGTAAACGTGTGTAGTGACGCATGCAGCAACAGGACTCCCCCAAGGTCTTACTAGTATTTGTCTTGGCCCCGCGCTCTGCGCTCGCCGCTCATTCCTTTGTGAGGGGGGGAATGTGCCGTTTGAGACGAGCGCGGTGGCCAACCTTCGGTATGTTTCTATTCTGTGGCGTCAGCCCTTAATTGAAACCACCCGCTATACCTGTTATGTCTCCCAAAGTTTTGGAATCCTTCCAAAGTTTTGGGAGATTTTTGTTTGGCCTATCATCAACCAGTGGTTATACTAATGGAATAAAAGGAGAGGTAATAACCTATGGCCAAGACTACTCAACGTGTGTTCGCATTCGTAGCTGCACTGCTGTTTCTAGCTTCATCAGTGGCGTTTAGTGTGTTTGTGGTCATCGAGATGCGCAGCAACAAATCAAATCCTGATGCCAGCGCCATCGAGGAACAGCTCAAACAACAACAGTGTCAATTGGGTCAGGATATAGGCGAGGCCAAGGCTGTCCCAGAGACATTTAAACCCGAAGGTGACGTAAAGGCGCTCCAGGTAACTGATCTGACGATCGGAAATGGCCCGGAGGTGATGTCCGGAGACTGTCTGTTAGTCAAATATCACGGAACCTTAGCTAGCAACGGCGAGAAGTTCGACGGCAACTTTGATGAGCCGGCCACACTAAAGCTACCGATCGGTCAAGGGCATGTCATTCTCGGCTGGGATCAGGGTCTGATTGGCATGAAAGCAGGCGGTGTGCGCCGGCTGGTTATCCCATCTGAATTAGGCTACAAAGACCAGGCCACCGGCAGTATACCGGCCAACTCTGACCTCGTCTTCGTCGTGGAACTTGTCAAAATCGAAAAACAGTAAAACAAGGCAAAAAACACAACATATAGCGTATTGTAAAATATCTAGCCGCTATATATAATACTTGTAACCGTAAGCTAAAACAGTAAAAAGTTAAAAAAGGAACCAAAATATGCCAAAGAACATCACCATTTTCACCACTAACACCTGCGCCTACTGCGGCATGGTCAAAAAATGGCTGGGTTCCAAGGGCTATCAATACGAGGAAGTCAATCTGGACCAAAACCCAGAGCGCCAACAAGAAGCCTTTGAGCTAAGCGGCGCTTTGTCGGTTCCGGTTACGGTTGTAACCAAGCAAGACGACACCAGGCAGGTCGTCATTGGCTTCAATCTGGCTCAATTAGCCCCAGCCGTGTCCTGAGTAATGCTCAATGCTCAAGTGGCAATTGTCAATGAATGTAGCAATGTCTTAAATCATTCAATGCGTTAAGGGTGCGCCATTTGAAGAAAAATAAAGTAAACTAGGGTAATGACTAACATTGAAACACATGACGTTGTGATGATCGGAGCCGGGCCGGCCAATTTGGCTGCGGCTATCTATACCACGCGTGAGGACATCGACACGGTTCTGTATGAAAAAGGCGCAATTGGCGGCCTGGCGGCCATCACTGACTGGGTAGACAACTACCCGGGGTTTGCTAAGGGCATTGCCGGATTGGAATTGGCCCAGGGCTTGCAAGACCAGGCAGAACGGTTCGGCGCGGACATCCGGTTCGGTGAAGTTTCCGAGATCGTCGACGAGGGTGAGCTCAAGCGGCTCAAAACCACTGATGGCGATATGCTGGCCAAAGCTGTGTTGATCGCTACCGGCAGTGATTATAAGAAGTTAGGAATTCCTGGCGAAAAGGAATATTACGGCCGTGGTGTGCACTATTGTGCGACCTGTGACGGGGCGTTTTATCGTGATAAGCGTCTGGTGGTGGTTGGTGGCGGCAATTCGGCGGTGCAGGAAGCTATCTTTCTAACCAGGTTCGCGACGCACATCGACATATTGGTACGTGGCGACAAATTCCGGGCGTCTGAGATATTGATTACAGAGCTGGAAAAACACAAAGACAAGCTTACCTTACATTTCAACACCACAACCGACGAGATTATCGGCGGGCCAGACAACAAAGTCGTCAAAGTAAAAGGCACCGATCAACTGAAAAACCAGCCGGTAGAATTGGAAACCGACGGTGTGTTTGTATTCATCGGCTTGTTGCCAAACACCCAGTTTCTAAAAAATAGTGCCGTACAGTTGGATGAGCGGGGAATGATCAAGACCAATACGCAATTGCAAACCAGCATTCCTGGCGTGTTTGCGGCCGGCGATGTACGCAGCGGCGCAACCATGCAGATTGCCAGTGCGGCCGGCGAGGGCGCCACGGCAGCACTGATGATTCGCCAGTATCTGGAGCCACACACCATTGCCAAATCCTCCGAGGTTGCTCAGGCAAACGTTTAACACAAGCCTATTTCTCGCTTTACAACTCGCAGCTTTTTCGCCAGTATGGTTGCATGACTCGTGTCCGTGCTGAAATTGTCTATGAACCTGAGGTAGCAGAAAAGCCATTGCTGGAGGGAGTTTCTATTTATCAGATGTATCTGCTCCATAGCAAAGCCGATCGTGTGCTGCGCTCGGCTGTGAGTGGTCAGCTGGATGGGTTTGAATTATCCTTGGCAGAATGGCTATTGCTCAGTGTTGTGAGCGAAGGCCCCGACCAAGGCCTGAGTCTATCTGAAATCGCCCGACGTCTGGATGTGTCGCAACCCCAGGTCACTGCCCTGATGGCCGCAATCTCCGGTCGTAAGCTGGTAAAACAGCGCACGCAGCGTCATGACCGGCGGTCGCGCCACGTTAGTCTAAGTGTGCGCGGGCAGCGGTTGTTGGAGCAGGCCGAGTACGCGGTCATGGAGAAAATGCCCGAATTGATGCGGGGCATCTCTCGCAAACAACTCGCGGCCTATTTGGAAACAATTCGCCACATCCAAACATGACCGACGCTAGGCAATAACTTCGTAGCCAGGGAAGTAGTCGGTGACGAGTTGGGATCTTTTGATGCCGTGGTCCTGGAGGTCTTTGAATAACGTCTCGATCATCGGCTCTGGACCGGATATGAAATATAGCTTTTGGCCATCATTGGCGGCGAACTCTAAAATTTCCTCAGCAGTTAGTCGTCCTACGCCGCCCTGCCACGAAACATCCGGTTGGCTAACCAATAGTTTTGGGGACAAGCCGTACGTCTTGAACAGATATACAAAGGCCAGATCCTCTGGTTTTTGTGCTGCGTATAGTAATTGTATATCTCGCCGTTCCTGATTGTCCTGTAACCATTTGACCATACTACGCATCGGTGTTATCCCCATGCCGGCAGCCACAAATACCAGTTGTCGGGCCTTGTCCTTTGGCAGGACAAAATCTCCCATCGGGTCGCTCATATGCATTTGTTGGCCGTGTTTCAAGGACTGTAGTGCGTGTTTGAATGTGCTTGTCCGTCCAGAGGTAAATCTAGTAGTGATGCTCAAAAGTTCCTCGGTCGGGGACGATGACAGCGTAAACCAGCGTTTGATACCGCGCTCATCAGGATCATCGTGAGGCAGGGTCAGTTCTATGAATTGCCCGGCAGTATAACGAATACTGTGGGGTGGCATGAAATAAAACGTCTGGATGTCGTCGGTCACCGGTTGACTGTGGTCGAAGCTAACGTACATCTTTAGGTTCGCTTGGGTTTTATAAATCTGTTTGGGTAATCGGTGCAAATCGCCACCCGGGGGTACAGGGCGTGGATAAACCAAACCAGGAAGCGGTTGTTCAGCGTGTAAATCATCACATCAAAGTTATGTCGTCTGGCCAACCAATAGTTGAACGGGTTAAGCAGCCGGGCGTTTAGGCTCAGACCGTCGGCTTTGGCCGTACGGACCATCCGAAGAGTTTCCATCGGACGGGTATTCTCGGCCAGAAAGATGTGTAAATCGGGTCGCAATTTCTCTAGCTCGGCTGCGAAGTGGTGGTGAAACGTCGAGATAGTAATGCGGCTGTTAGGGAATTCATCGAGTACATCCAGTAACTCCAGAACACAGTTATCACTCTTGATATCGACGATTGCCAAAGTGCCAGTCAGCTCCCGCAAAGCTTCACGCAGGGTGGCGATGACCTCGCCATTTTTTAGTTTGATTTTGCGCAAACTGGCCAGCGAACTTTCACTGATGCTGACGTTTGAGCCGCTTAGATCGATCATGTCGTCGTCATGTGACAAGACGAGTTGGCGGTCATGGGTTAGGCGTACGTCGAACTCGACACCGTAAACACCCATTTCCCTGGCACTTTTCAGGCTGGCCATGGTGTTGCCAAGCTCAACCCCAGCAGCTCCCCTATGTCCGATTACACGCATGAGCTATAGTGTACAACACATAATGGTTAACCAACTCAGACAGCGCAAACAGCGGATTGAAATTTTTGGGGCATGTCATCACTGACAAGTTTGTAGTCGTAGATAAGCATACAACCAAAAACGTGTTAACCAAAGTGGACTGGCATAATGTTGCCAGTTACCGCTTGCTTAAATTTGTAAAAGCCGCTAAAAAAGAGCTGGATTGGATTTTACTGGGGAAAATTATTGACATATAGCAGCAAAAGGTACAAAATATGTTTGAATATATAAGGAGTCTCCCTGTTATGTCAGGACAATTACCTGAAGGACTATGGA
>CAYGDJ010000048.1:0-4766 GCA_964348625.1 uncultured Candidatus Saccharibacteria bacterium
GCTTAAGCATGTACTGTGCATACTGCTATCAGTTGAGGTTAGTTGGTCTTTGGAGTGGGGAGCTTTGGGAAAGTCCGGTATTGGGTGCAGGTCACCGCCTTCAGAAGCATATTCGCATCTAATATCAGAATAATAAGTGGCCATGGAGTATATTTACCTGTTTGATTGTTAGTTTGACGCCCTGCTGGGTGCTCCCGGGTCAAAATTTACATGCTATGCGTCCGGGAGCTTGGGGTATTTCGACTGGACTTACCCAAAATCACCCGTTCCCAGGGCAAATCAGCCGAGATTAGTTGGTCTCTGGGATGGGGGAGCTATGGGTAAATCCAGTCGAGTATTTTTGGCTGTTATGAAGCCAAATTACCCCACTTGTACCGCGCCAACTAAATAAAGTTATACACAGGTAATCAAAATTAAAACCACAATCATGTTGACAGGCAATTTAAGGCCGGATAAGATATGTTTAGCACTGAACAAAAAAAGTGCTCAAAAACAAAAAGAACTCCTAACAACGGCTTCTCGCAAGCCGTTGTTCCATCAAGAAAACACAAACCGAAAACTAAAAGAAACAATCAAACTTCGCTTACAGTCCGCCAGCTGGCGGACTGTTTTTGTTTACTCCAATTGTCAACTTTTGACGTACAATAGGCCACATGAGTCCCGATAGAGTTTTGCGGGAATTCGAGTTTCGTTATCATAATAATATCTAACTGCACCAAGTGGAGAACACTAACTGGATGAGCAATGCCATAAAAAGCATTACACTGAGCGGGAGTAATGACATCCTCATTGACGTGGAGTGTCATATTTCTAAAGGCCTGCCCAACTTAGTTATAGTTGGATTTGCAAACCGGGCGGTTGGCGAAGCCAAGGAGCGCGTTCGGAGTGCCTTTGTATCTAGTAAAATTGAATTTCCAAGAAAACGTATAACCATAAACCTGGCTCCAGCAGATATCCCTAAAGACGGTACGGCTTTTGATTTGGCCATAGCTGCAAGTATCTTGGTCGAAAGCCAACAGATACAACCGCCAGCTGCCAAGAGTGTGATGCTTGGGGAATTAAGTCTGGACGGCTCAGTGAAGCCAGTTCGCGGTATCATTGGGGCTCTGCTTTCAGCCCGCAAGAAGGGTTACAGAACTTTCTACATCCCAAAGGCAAATTATGCTCAGGCTGCCTTGGTACCAAACATAACCGTCATAGCCATAGCTTCACTGCGTGATTTTTATTTGGATCTTTCCGGAACGGTTGCACTTCCTCGCCATCATACCAAGCACGGATCATTACCAACTACCACGCAACAAGACGACATCTCTGATTTTCGTGATGTGGTTGGGCAAAAACGTGCCAAGCGCGCCCTAGAAATTGCCGCTGCAGGTGGGCATAACGTGTTGCTAAGCGGTCCCCCTGGAACGGGCAAGAGCATGCTGGCCAAAGCTCTGCCGTCCATTTTGCCACCACTTAACCTCGAAGAAGTCTTAGAGGTGACTCATCTGCACAGCCTGAGCAGTAAACAATACGATGAACTTATTACCGTCCGACCTTTTCGATCCCCACATCACAGTTCCAGCGATATATCTATCATTGGCGGCGGCCAGACCCCTCGCCCAGGCGAAATTAGCCTAAGCCATCACGGCGTACTATTTTTTGATGAGTTTCCAGAGTTTACCCGTGGCACAATAGAGGCGCTTCGCCAACCTTTGGAAGATCATAAGATCACCGTCGCTCGAGCCAAGGATAGCCTGACATTTCCAGCTAACTTTATACTTATAGCAACTGCCAACCCCTGCCCTTGTGGGTACTACGGCACACGCAAGGCATGTCGGTGTTTGCCCGGAGAAATTCAGAAATATCAACGCAAGCTTTCTGGTCCAATCATCGACAGAATTGATTTGTACGTCGATGTTGACGATGTACGACACGACCGCTTGCTTGTTGAGAGTCAGGAGGAGCCCAGTATGATCATCCGTGATCGTGTAACGCTTGCTCGAGCCAGGCAACAGGAACGTACAAAATCAAAAACCAACGCATCACTTACGAACCAGGACATCAAGCGCCATGCTGGGTTGTCCGAGGAAGCCGAGCAACTTTTGAATCAAGCGGCTAAACAGCTAGATATATCTGCTCGAGCATACATGCGGCTCATCAAAGTGGCCCGCACCATAGCCGACTTAGAAGACAGTCAGACCATCGAAACCCCGCACATCAGCGAGGCTCTACAGTACCGCAAACATGATTAGGGTTGACCCCTGTTTGATTATCTGTTATTCTAGAATCCAATCGGCTAGTAAGAGCATAAGGAGATTGATTTTATCGACAAGTATACCCGCCTGAATGAATATATTCGGGCTCCACGTTTACGCGTTATTGATGAGAGTGGACAACAACTCGGTATCCTATCGCGGACAGAAGCGCTGGAGGCAGCCGTACGCTCGGGGCTTGACCTGGTAGAAATTTCGCCAAATGCCGACCCGCCGGTCGCTAAAATCGTAGACTGGGGTAAATATAACTACCAGCGAACTAAATTGGCGCAAAAAAACAAACGCCATACAAAGACTCTAGAAGTAAAACAGATGCGCTTCGGCCTCAAGATCAGTGAACATGACCTGGGCGTCAAGCTCCGTAAAGTTACTGAATTTCTGGAGGCTGGCCATAAAGTAAAAATTACGGTATTCTATCGTGGCCGTGAACTCGCCCATAAAGAGCTCGGGTTCAAACTAGCGGAAAAAGTAATCGCCGGTTTCGATGACAGCATTACGGTAGATCAACAGCCTCAACTCGCCGGCAAACAACTAAATTTTGTGGTAAGGAGCAATTCATCCGCCAAACTTTCGCAAAAGAAAGCTGAAACGAATGATAGCCCCGCCGAAGTTAATACTCCATC
The DNA here is from genome assembly GCA_964348625.1 of uncultured Candidatus Saccharibacteria bacterium. Lineage (GTDB taxonomy): Bacteria > Patescibacteriota > Saccharimonadia > Saccharimonadales > CAZARM01 > CAYGDJ01. The sequence goes on from CAYGDJ010000048.1 coordinate 2,882, forward strand.
AATAAAAGGTATAGATAAGATCGAAAGTTTAGGAGGATAAATGCCAAAGCTAAAGACGCATAGTGGCACAAAGGATCGGGTTCGCGTTACAAAAAACGGGAAGATTCTCCATGGCCACCCAACAAGCAACCACTTTCTGAGCAAGAAAAGCGCTGCTCGCAAGCGTCGTTTTGCTGTGGCTGGAGTGTTATCCGGTAAAGCCGCAACCAATATTAAGCGAAAGCTAGGAATCTAGCTATGAAAACTTCAAAGAAATCTCAAAAATTTTTGAACTTTGGGTTTTGGAAGTTTAAGTTTACAGGAGATGACCATGAGAGTTAAGCGCGGTGTAGCAAGTCATGCCAAACACAAGAAGATACGCCAAGCCACTAAGGGCATGACCCGTGGCAACCGCAGTAGCATCAAACGTGGCCGCCAGGCAGTCACGAAAGCACTGCAGCACGCAACCCGCGACCGCAAGAACCGCAAACGGACATTCAGAGAGCTGTGGAACGCTCGTATCAATGCTGCGGCACGTCAAAACGGTACAACTTATAGCCGGCTGATCGCAGCCTTGAAAAAAGCGAACATCTCCCTGGATCGCAAGATTCTGGCAGAACTAGCCGTCAATGAACCTGCTGCTTTTACGGTCATCGTAGAAACAACCAAAAAATAATCATAGTTTGTCAGTTACTCCCTTTACGTTATAGTAATCTGTGTCAGGTTATTGACTAGTCGCTCGCCTAGGCGAGAGGAAAGTCCGGGCAGCATAGGGAAAGACAGTTGCTAACGGCAACCGGGGGCAACCATAGGGAAAGTGCCACAGAAACGAAACCGCCCCGCCCCTTTTCTGGGTGAAACAGTCCGCCGGCTGGCGGATTGAGAAATCGCCATGAAAAGGGGCTGGGTAAGGATGAAACGAGTGGGGTAAGAGCCCACAGTTCCCGTCGGTGACGCCGGGAAGAGGTAAACCCTGTCTGCTGCAAGGAGATATGTTCCAATTAGGTTTCCCGCCTGGAGCTATCATTACATCCGCTTGAGCCTAGGAGCAATCCTAGACCTAGATAGATGGCTAGTTAAAACAGAACCCGGCTTACGGATAATCTGGCAACTTGATTACACCATCCCTAAAGGATGGTGTTTTCTATTTGGCTTTTTCGGCGTCTAGGGTCTCGTTCACCTCTGCGTCAGCGAGTTTATTTAATTCCCGCGGCACATGAGTAAATGTAATTTTCTTGAACTTTGTCTCAAGCTCCTTCACAGCTTCATAGATGGGCCACAAGTCACGGTTTTTTACCTTGAATATACCCTTCATCTGGTTTATGACGAGCAGACTGTCCATGTACACCGCTACTTCTTGGACCCCCATCTTTGAGGCCTCTTCCAGTCCGAATTTCAATGAATGGTATTCTGCTTGGTTGTTAGTCGTAATACCCAGGTATACCCCTGTTTTCTTGATAACATTGTCGTCCATATCCAGGAGGACATATCCCGATGCCGATGGGCCAGGATTGCCCCTGGAACCACCATCTCCGTAGAGTTTGATCTGCTTTGGTATCTTCAGACTCGGAGCCGGTTGTTTACCGTTCAATAGACCGTCTATCCTTGCTGCCATGTCTTTGTCCTTTACAGTCACTGTGTCCCCCGCCTCATGCGTCGACAACCACAACTCCACGGTGTTCCAGGTATTATGAATCGTAGGATGATGATCCATCTCGTCCGCTACTGAGGCTACTTGGTTCATGAAAGCCACTGCTTCAGCAAAATCTTTGAAAGTGAACTTTCTATATAGTTTGTCATCAATCGTCTGCCACATGCATACATCTTACCAGATGTAATGTTCAACGAGATCAATGTTCATAATCTAATCTGTTATCTATGATAAAATAACTCGGCTAACAGGGTG
>CAYGDJ010000049.1:0-2635 GCA_964348625.1 uncultured Candidatus Saccharibacteria bacterium
AGCCCCAGATACCCAGCCAAAGATTTGAGATGAGAGAAAAATAGCTATGTAGGCTAAAGTGATGAAGAAATTTATCTGTAAGCTATAATGAAACTATGAAAACACCTGCGGCATCACCGGCCAACTCAAGATATATTCCATTTACCCAACAAGCCATATGAAAATGGCAGCCAAGTTTGAGGAGCTAAAGACAGAAGATAAATGATGACGCTTTCCAAGCCAGACTATGCAACCCATCTGAAACATCCTGCATGGCTATGGATAAGAAAACACCGACAGGAAAGGGTATAAATGAGCAGAAAATATGAAGTAGACAAAATTCACAACATTGCATATATTGATGGCCAAAACCTCTATATGGGCACAACAACCAGTAGGCCTGCATGGAAAGTTGACTTGTTTCGATTCCGCAAATATCTGGCCGAAAAATATGACATAACAGAAGCATACTACTACCTAGGTACGGTAAATGATGATCTGCAAAACATGTATAGCGACATACAGAAGGCGGGGTTTATATTGGTATTCCGTGAGCATAACCCCGCTATGTCTAGCATAAAGAAAGGTAATGTTGATACAGACATAGTGTTTGACTGTATGAAAGCTCTCTACAAAAAGGAAATCAAGGATAAGATATTTTTGGTATCAGCTGATGGTGATTACTTTAAACTGGTACGATTTTTGCTTGCCGAAAACAAACTCGGCATGGTGTTGTTTCCCGCTCGCAAGAAAGCTTCATCACTTTATAGAAAGTTAGAACCAAGATATTTTGATGCGTTAGATAGTCCAGCGATTAGAGCAAAGATAGGATATAAAAAATGAAGGTCTTCCTTAGGTATTTCTCCGTTCGGATCGCCTTCGTCGTAATGTAGCCTCAATATAACAAAAAAGTAGCAATAAGTCAATGTGCAAAAGAGGACGTTCCTCTGTAGGTGTTATTTCGTGAAAGTTTTGTATAATTAAATGCATGGAAAGACAAGATGTAGGACTGCCAATCACAGAGCGAACTTTTTCAGGCACTTGCGTACTAGCTTTAAGAGCAATACAAAGAAGACTACAAGGAAGTGGACAGCCATTAAATGTTATTCTGGAAGTTGGTCGTGATCCACTCCGTGTACCTGAGGATACACCGGCAGATGAAATTCTTGATGCTGCCAGAGCACTAGCTACCGCAAAACGAAGTTTAGAAACTGTACTGCCGCAGGCCACACGCCGATAACCTCACGCATCGCACAGAACCCACATTGTAGAAGTTGATACTTAGCCAAATTATTGCTCGGTCGAATTTCACTGTCCCAGCCAAACAGGATCATCAGAGATAAGTCGTATTGTTTTGAATTTCGCAGGCTTCTAAGCCGCCATATTCCACATCGCATTACGGTGATGCTGTAGGAAGTCTAGGCAGACTTCTGGTGCGGGAATAGCTTGTGCTACAACTAGTTCTTCAGGCGCATTAGGGCTATGCCTAACATAGGCTCGTGCCTCAAGAGTCTCCTTGTCACCAATCAATGATCTCCTAAGTACGAGTGAGGTAGCGAATAAAGCTAACCCTCGGTCGTTCATACGCGCCTGCCCGATACCAACCTCAAGAACTGAATCTGACTCCTCGTCTCCTGTTGTGGTAGCATGTCTATGCGTATAATCCGTGTCTGCCCGGCCCTCGTCTCCGACTATTTTTACAGCAAAAATTCCGGGCTCCCAACCCCTAGAACCGTATTTGGTCTGAGTTTTTTCGTCTAAGGACCTTAGGGTTTGGCCAATCTCATCAAGTTCATAAACCTGTTCAATTGAGAAAGGTGGCCATATGCCATGACCTGCCGACGCAAAAAGATGTCCGCCATATTGAAAGTGACGATAATTTACCGGGCGGTGACGTCGGACACTAAACGATAATTCTACACCTTCCTCGATGAGATCCCGAACAGGCATTGTCCTATCAATTTTTGAATAGGCGGTAGTTTTCATACAATCATTCTACAACAATCTGGTCTTTACCGCAAGTTGTGCTTTGAGATATATTACAGAGGTGGTTGAGGATGTATGTTCCTCTGGTAAAACAGGGGTAAAAATGCTAGTATAAAGTTTAAGCGAGAATCATTATGTCACAACATGTTCAGGATCCGAGCAAAATTCGGAATATTGCCATTATTGCCCATGTCGACCACGGTAAAACTACCTTGGTAGATGGGCTATTGAAGCAGTCCCAGACTTTTCGCGACAACCAGGCCGAAATGAGCCAGGATTTGATCATGGATAGTGGCGACCAAGAGCGTGAGCGCGGCATTACCATTACTGCCAAAATTACAGCTGTGCAACATGGCGATTACCGCATAAATATCATTGATACGCCAGGACACGCTGATTTTTCTGGTGAGGTTGAGCGCACATTGAACATGGCCGATGGCTGCATTTTGATTGTTGATGCGCAGGAAGGTCCGATGCCGCAGACCAAGTTTGTTTTGAGCAAAGCCCTGGCCAACGAGCTGAAACCAATCGTGATTATCAACAAAATTGACAAGCAGGCCTCTAGAATCAAAGAAGTAGAGGACGAGCTGGCAGACCTGTTTTTGGAATTGGCTGTTCATGAGGATCAACTACACTATCCGGTGTATTACGCAATTGGCCGAGCCGGCAA
>CAYGDJ010000049.1:2735-4710 GCA_964348625.1 uncultured Candidatus Saccharibacteria bacterium
GGTGAGTTTAACACATCCCGACAGATTGGTGAGCGTCTGCAAAAAGAGCTAGAAACAAACGTCGGACTGCGGGTTGCCGACGAAAGCATAGGATTCCTGGTGTCCGGCCGTGGCGAACTGCATTTGAGTGTACTGATTGAGTCTATGCGACGCGAAGGCTATGAGTTTGAAGTTGGTCGTCCGCAAGTCGTCACCCGTGAGTACCAAGGCGTCACCGAGGAGCCAGTCGAAGAGCTGATCATCGAAGTGCCAGCCGAACACGTCGGCACAGTGCAAATGGAGCTTGGCCAGCGCCGAGCCACGCTGAAGGAACAATTTGCCAGCCCCAAGGGCGTTACCAAACTGATTTATGAACTGCCGACCCGCGCCCTACTAGGTCTGCGTAACATTCTAATGACCAACACCAAAGGCACAATCATCATGAACAGTCTGATGATTGGCTATCAACCACTCGGTGCTGCTCTGCAACAACTGCGCAATGGAGTACTGATCGCCTACGAATCCGGTGTGACAACGCCCTATGCGCTGCAAATGGCCGAGGAGCGGGGGGTCGTGTTCATCGGTCCGGCAGACAAAGTCTATGCTGGCCAAATCGTCGGGCTCAACAAGCGCCAGGAAGATATGGAGATGAACGTCTGCAAAGCCAAGCACCTGACCAATATGCGTAGTTCGTCGTCTGACGGTGTTGTGCAACTGACCCCGCACACAGTACTCAGCCTGGAAGAGTGCCTGGACTTCATAGAAAAGGACGAGTTGCTAGAAGTCACGCCAAAGAATTTGCGTCTACGCAAGCGCGAACTTGACCCAAACAAGCGCAAGAGAAAAGTAACTAGCTCTTAGAAGACTAGCCTGCGACAACTTTAGGATATACTGTTAGTGGTTATGGCTAAAAAAGCAAAAAACCCGCCGTTTTTCAAAAACCCCAACAGCCAGCTTGGCGCCGCCTTATTGCTATTCATCGCTGCAGCCGTGCTGGCTCGTGGCGGCCAAATGGCCTCGTGGGAGCTGAGTGTCTTCAACTTCATATACGGTTTGCCGATAGCTCTGACACCGTTCTTTTTCCTGATAACACAACTTGGTAACATCACCGTTTTCTTCATCTTGGCCGGAGTTTATTTCATTCAGCGCCAATACCGCATCGTCGTTCGGCTGTTTTTGAGCGGGTTGTTGGCCTATCTGTTGGCCGGAGTGGCCAAAGATTTGCTAGGCCGGCCGCGACCGGCAGAGTTGATAATCGACGTGATTAGCCGTGATTTATATACGCGTGGGCCAGGGTTTCCGTCCGGACATGCGGCACTCGGGACAGCGGTAGCCTTGACACTGGGCTACCACTTACCCAAAAAATATCAGTGGCTGGTACCGGTTGTCGTAGTGCTGTTATGCGTATCACGAATTTTCCTCGGTGTGCACGCGCCGCTAGACGTAGTCGGGGGCTTCGCCATAGGCTGGGGGACCTACGCGCTGTTTCGAAATGTTCGAGTCAGTGATATCCACAGGCACGTAATAAAAAGAAGCGCAAGCGTCTTGAAAAAGTCGCGCGTCAGGACTAAGCATTAGGATAACACTACCCGATTGTGGTGGCATTTTGTTTATTTTGTTGCCATGCAGCGTCTAAATCTCCAGTACTCCATCCACGTACAGAGATGTACGTATCTGTCCGTGCTTCGATTTATCCACTGCCTGACAACAAAATAATTCAAAATACCTTTACCACAACCGGGATAGTGCTATCCTAAGATAGGAAGTGTGAGGCTTCCGTTGACCCTGGATCCTTGATCCGGGGTCCTTTTTGAAACTGGGGAGGGGGACACCCCCTCCCCACGCGCAGGCAAAATGGAATACATTTTGTCTGGCTCTCTCCCCCGGCGGCAGGTGGTGCAGAGGCCGCGGATTTCTAGTTGATGGTCGGTGGGGGTGAAACCGCGCCGGGCGCTGAGGCGGGTGATCTCTGTTTCCAGGATGGGATTATCCTTCA
>CAYGDJ010000050.1:0-4632 GCA_964348625.1 uncultured Candidatus Saccharibacteria bacterium
TCCTTTGATAACGTGAATATAATACGCTATAGCGTATTATATTCACGATTTGACAGGTAATACTACTAGGTATTAGTTCAAGTTATTACTACAATTCGGGAGGATATGGGTTTAGAGAGACAAGAACAAGTCTGTGAGTAATAATTTGGGGTTGGCGCTTTTGCCCAGGTCCATCTTAACCTGATATACGGCTCGGAGGCTTCCGACAAGCCGTTTGGCTTGGGTTTCAGAACCGGTGACAAGTGCAGCACCTATGACACGCTCCAGAGCATAGAACACTTGGGCGATCTGAAATTTGTCTTTGGCTATACCGTCGATCATGGTCAACCGTTCAAACATGGGCAGCCGCATGATTTCTTTGGCCGTCTGTACAGACTGCGTCAGTACATGGTCTTTGTCATTCAGTAGGCCGTGTAGCATGCCGACGTAACCACCGCTCAGATGATAAGCCTTGGTGATGTCACCGGAAAATCGTTTGGCGGCCGTATCGCGTGTGATTGGCAGTACCCGAATCTGTTGGATGCGGGAATAAATCGTTGGTCGTAAACCTGCTGCGCCGTCAGTCGTCAGTATGAACACGGTGTCGGCTGGTGGTTCTTCCAGTGTCTTGAGCAATGCGTTTTGGGCCTCATCTCCCATTGTCTCTGCTTGCTCGATGATGACAACTCGTCGAATTGGTTGTTTGCCAGGCACTTTTAGTATCAGGAAATTTTGTAAGCTACGAATTTGTTCTATGGTGATGGTGGAAGGCTCTGGACGAAGATAATGAACAGCGCTGGGCGGTGCGTTGTCTAGTATCTGACGGGAAATGTACTCAGCCAGGTACGCCTTGCCTGCTCCCGCCGGGCCGATCAAACCAAGAGCGTGGCTGGGCATTTCGACAAAGGCGTCCACTGCTTTTTGGGTCGAATCATGAAGAATCGGTCTAGGCTTCATGTCGCTGTTCAAACTCCACAAAACTCTGTGGCAAATGGCTTCTAAATACCTTGCGTTCACCGTCCGGCAGGGTGATCTCCAATGACTGAGCATGCAGATACAGCCGTTCAGCCTCACCGCCGTTGTATAGATGATCGCCAACAATCGGGTGACCGATCTGTTGCAGGTGTACCCTAAGCTGGTGAGTGCGGCCAGTCTCTGGCTCTAGTTTTACTACGTCGTAGCCGATTAAGGATTTCTCTACCGTGTACTTGGTCCGTGCTTGTTTACCGCTGGGGCTTGTGTGAAAGGTCTGGGGTTTGGTAGGATTACGTTCAATCGGCATATCGATGATAGCAGTTTCTGGTTTCAGGTGGCCGGTTACGATGCCGACATATGCTTTTTTGGTTTTGCGCAAGGAGAATTGTTTCTGCAGATGAGACAAGGCCTCTTGATTTTTGGCACATACCATCACACCAGAAGTTACCCGGTCAAGTCTATGGACAATGCCTGCTCGTTCACCCTCCTGCCCAGTCTTCTGACGTACGAATGACGCAACTGACGGTTCGTTCCAGAATTTGCCGCGGGCATGGCTGATAACACCAGGTGGTTTGTCTACCACCAGCACGTCGTCATCTTCGTAAATAATCGGCAGATCAATATCGGGGATTTGGCCTACTTCTGATTCGTCAAAGTCGATAATGAGTGCCTCGTCGTAGCGAAGTTTATGCCCTGGCTTGACGGCCTCTCCGCCCAGCGTAATTCTGTTCTCCTCAAAAAGCCGGTGCACATAGGCGCGGCTGAGACTCGGTAAGGCCTCGGTTGCCACTACGTCCGCTCGTCTTCCCACCTGATCGTCTGCTATATCGATGGTCCGTGGCATAGTTATGAACGCAAACCGACGGCTTTTTGGACGTCATGGAGCGTTTTGTTAGCTACTTCGTTCATGGCTTTTTCAGATGATTCCAGCTTGGCCAGCAGAACTTTTTCATCCACGGCGCTTAGTTGGGACTGGAAATCACTCAAAAAGGCTGAAACCTTGTCCGCAACAGCGTTTTTAAGCTGTCCATACTGCTCCTGGCCAGCGAATTCGCTCGGTTTTCCACCTAGTAATTGTAGAATGTCTAATAGATTGCTGATGCCAGGCTGATTTTGGTAGTCATGTGCGACTTTGGCCACTGAGTCGGTAGTGGCGGACATGATTTTTCTTCGTGCCTCGTCGGGGCTGTCGGTTAGGAATAGTACGCCTTTGCCTGTTTCGTCAGACTTGCTCATTTTTTTGGTCGGGTCCATCAGGTCTCTGATGCGCAGGCCTTGGTCTTTGCCAAAGAATTTGTGTTGGTCAGCTGCCGGTTTTGGCACGACAAATAGCTTGCCGAATTTGCTGTTCATGCGTTCGGCGATATCCCTAGTGAACTCCAGGTGCTGGGTCTGATCATCGCCAACTGGCACGTATGTAGCGCCATACAGCAAAATATCCGCGGCCATTAAAACAGGATAGTCAAACAAGCCTATGCTAATCCGATCATCACCGAGATTTGCTGATTTGTCTTTGAACTGAGTCATTCGTGACATTTCACCAATGCCAGTGAAACTGTTTAGGATAATAGTTAATTCTGAGTGGGCTGGGATGCGGCTTTGTCTATAGACGTGGATGTTGGGATCGTTCAGCGGCAAACCGGCAGCCACAAAGATATTGAGTGCTTGCATGATCTGTGCCTGAAGTCTGCTATGATCTACTGGTGTGGTGAAGCTGTGTAAATCTGGCACAAACAGATTGATTTGGTACTCGCCGGCGTGTTTTTTGGCCATATCCACCATAGGCAGCAATGCACCCAAATAGTTGCCAATATGCAGGTCATTATTAGCTCTAAGCCCCGTTAAAATAACTGGTTTACTCATTGCACATTCATTATAAACTATCTCTTGGTGAATTGGCGTTGTTTGCGGGCGCCTGGTTGGCCGAATTTCTTGCGTTCTTTCTCGCGCGGGTCACGGCCTAGCAGTTCTGAGCGGCGCAGGGTGCTTTTGAGATCTTCGTTCATCACAACCAGTGCTTTGGCGATACCTAGACGGATAGCCTCGATCTGGCCATGTTGGCCACCGCCAGCAACAACAACGCTGATGTCGAACTTATTGCCTTCCATTTCGAGCGCGGCAAAGGGCTTCTGTAGGTCGTGTAGCAGGTATTTGCTGTCGCTGAGGTATTCATTGACGTCTTTGCCATTGACCGTGAATTTGCCTTTACCATTGGACAAGCGAATACGTGCCGTAGCACTTTTGCGTCGGCCAAGGGCGTAGAAATAGTTTTTAGGACTGTCTGTGGCCATTATGAACTCCTTTCTGTCACATTAGTGATCGGTGATCGGTGAACCGTGAACGGGCTGGTTTCTAATGTTCCTTGTTCCCTGTTCACGGTTCTCGGTTCATAGTTCACAGTTATTTGGTGTGAGGTATAACGAAACATACTATTTACCTTCCTTTTGAGAAATTGTGACTGGTTTTTGTGCCTCGTGATTGTGTTCGGCTCCGGCGTAAACCTTTAGTCGCGCGAGTCTAGCGTCACGGAGTTTGTTGACAGGCAGCATACCACGGATAGCGTGAATCACAGCTCTTGTGGAATCTTTGTCGATGACTTCCTGTAAACTGGTTTCTCTGAGTCCACCGGGGAAACCGGAGTGGCGGTAGTAGCGCTTTTGTTTCAGCTTATCACCAGTTACTACCAGTTTGTCGGCGTTGATGACAACGACATAATCGCCGGTGTCGATATGATGAGTAAACTGTGGCTTGTCCTTGCCAATCAAAAGTTTTGCGGCCCGAGTGGCTAGGCGGCCCAAAGGAGTCTCTGAGGCGTCCAGAACGTACCAGACACGAGTAACATCAGAAGGTTTGGCGCTGTAGGTTTTCATGAACTCACTCCGATCGCAGTAGCAAGTATAAAGTAGTAAGTATTAAGGGACTTCATTTCTGCACCTTTGCTTTCGTACTGGCTAGTTTCTTGGCCGTAGGCTTAGTCACTGTAGTTTTCTTTTCGACAGGCTTTGCTACCGGCGCTTCCTTCAGGTCATCGACGAAGCTGACACGAGCCAACGGGGCGTTGTCCCCGCGGCGAGTACCCTGTTTTTCTATTCGCAGATGTCCGCTGTTTCGCCCGCTCAGCTTTGGAGCAATATCATCGACTAGCTTGTGGGCGCTTTCTATGGTCTGAAGCCCTGCTATGATCAAACGGCGATTGTGCAAGTCGCCTTTCTTTGCCTTGGTGATCAACTTCTCCACGTATGGGACGATTTCCTTGGCTTTTGGTAGGGTGGTCTCGATCGCTTCGTATTTGATTAATGAATCAGCCAGCCCTTTCATAAGTGCCAGACGCGGACCAGTTTCCCTGTGGAATTTACGACCTTGGTATCCGTGACGATGCATCAGACAACTCCTTTCGGAGTTGCAGTAGACAGTAGACAGAAGACAGTAGACAGTTGGGCTGCCTGTTTCTGCTGTAAACTGTTGACTGTAAACTGTTGACTCATTCTACAGTTCCAGTTCCGCAAGTTTTTCTTTGACTTCGTCCAGCGCCTTGCTGCCAAAACCCTTTAGTTCACGCAACTCAGTGTCATTGAGAGAAAAGAGATCTTTCAGAGTCTGGATCTCATTATTGATCAGAGCATTTGTAGTGCGAGCAGATAGGTTCAGATCCTCAATAGAGGTCATCAGCTCAGTTGG
>CAYGDJ010000051.1:0-4584 GCA_964348625.1 uncultured Candidatus Saccharibacteria bacterium
CTTTTAATAAATCCGGGGGTACAAAATGAAAGCAGCCCAGATCAACGAATACGGTTCACCCGATGTCATCAAGATTGTAGATATAGACAAGCCAGCGCCGGGCGAAGGACAAATCTTGGTCGAACTCCGTGCTGCCAGCCTCAACCCATTTGACTACAAACTACGCAAAGGATTCATGAAGGACATGATGCCTCTGCAATTCCCTATCACCATTGGAGCTGACTTCGCTGGCGTGGTCGTCGAGGGTTCGGATGATTACCGCCCGGGCGACGAAGTCTTCGGTTCGGCAATTATCCTAAATGGCGGCTCCGGTGCCTTGGCAGAATTTGCCACGGCAAACACTCAGAACATCGCCCTAAAGCCAAAAAACGTCAGCTTTCAGCAAGCGGCTGCAGCCGTGCTGACTGGCGTCAGCGCACTACAGGCCGTGAACCAGCTCGACCTAGGACCAGGCAAAAAAGTGTTGATACATGGTGGTGCCGGCGGCATTGGTTCAGCCGCTATCCAGTATGCCAAACATCTGGGCGCACACGTCGCCACGACGGCAGCAGCCAAAGACAAGGAATTCGTTACCGGGTTGGGGGCAGACGAAGCTGTCGATTACGAAACCCAGAAGTTTGAGGAAGTTATGCACGGTTACGATGCGGTCTTCGACATCGTAGGCGGCGAGACTCAAGCCCGCTCGTTTGCGGTACTGAAGGAAGGCGGCATCATGGTATCGATGTTCGGCCAGCCGGATGAAACGCTGGCAGCTGAGCACAAAGTCACCGGCATTGCCCAAAACACCCAGATAAACACCGCTAGTTTGAACCAGCTGAAGAAATTGATCGAGGACGGTGTTATCAAACCGCAGATCGACCGCGAATTCCCGCTCGATCAAACTGCTGAAGCATTCAAACATCTGGAAACAGGCAGTCCCCAGGGCAAGGTTGTGGTCCGGATCAAAACCAGCTAACTAGCTTTTTCAATAATCCCAAAGACCGGTCAAATCCGCCAGCTGTACTGGCTTTGTCATTCCCGCCTCTGCTATTTGTCATTGGCGCCGAAACAGGAACGCCATCCATGCCTCAAAGTTCTGTTGATAGAACGGCTTGGCGGCTTCGGCTGGTTGCACGACTTCACTAATTTTTTCTACCTCTGTGCTGTGGGCCAGCGCAACGCCTTTTGGCACCAACAGCAGCTTTTCGCCCACGCCGGCTTTGCCGAACTGCCGCCGGGCTTGCAGTTCCAGGTACTGATCGGTGTTGTAGTACTGGTTGCGGAGTTTGAGGTTGCTGTTCTCCAGCTTGTGCAAATCTACTTCTTGTTCCAGCCTGGAGATTTGCTTTTGCAGTTCATAATTGGTCTGAATCACACTGATTCCGCTCCAGGTGACCAGCAGCACCACGATGCCAAAGGCCAACAACCCGACCATGCGCACATCGCGCAGATCCTTGACATAACGCTTATAATCAATCGCTTTAATTTTCTGCAACATAATCAGCTTAGATTATATCCCACAAAATATAAATCCACCCATGTTAACAAATATACACGATCGTGAGTATTTGTTAACATAGTACTATGCCAAGACTGAGCAAAGACCAATCAGTGTTACGAGCGACTCTCCGAGCCTTCATCCCCTACACACAGGAAAACCTGCTTTTGTCGTTCAAGCCCCATTCATTCTTTAATTATCTGGACTACCTAGAAAAACAAACAGGTGCCAAACGCAAGACTATAAGCGCAACTATAAGCCGTGCCAAGCGTAATGGCCTTATAAAGGTTAATTCAGATGGGACCATGGTAACCACGTGGCGAGGCAAGATGAAGCTATCCCTGAAACCCGCCAAGAAAACTAGACACTTCCTGGTAATTATTTTTGACATTCCTGAAAAGAACCGTAAGACTCGCGATTTTTTCAGGCAGTATTTGAAAACTTCACATGCAGAGCAGGTACAGAAGAGTGTTTGGAAAACACAATATGATATCTATGAGGAATTGTTTGAAGTTATCAAGGACCTAAACATCGTGGATTGTGTTTCGGTCTTCATGGCTGACGAGATATCAACATCGATAAAAGAGTGATATGGTTAACAAATACTCACGATCGTGAGTATTTGTTAACGTGATTCATTAGACATCTGATTTGTTGAGCATTTGTTTGGGACATTTGTTTGGTCTAGCGCCGAGCTTTGGATTGCTCTAACAAAATGCGCAGTCGCCAGCGTCGTTTTTGGCCTTCATTTTGGCCAGCATGGCTTTAGCCTCATCGCTCTGCGAAGCTGGTTTCTTGTCTGATTTATCAGTAGTTACTTTTGGCTTTGGTTTTTCTTCTGTGCCGAGTCCGAATACTGCCATTTTTATATCCTTTTAATTACTTTTTGTATTTTCGTAACTGTATATATTGTACATATATCAACTCCAAAACAAAATGATGTTTTTTGACTATGACAAAGAGCTAATCCAAAATTCGGTCATTTTGTTTTGGGGTTGCTATGGTTCTTATGTTTTGCCAACTACGGGATCGCCTCGTAGGAATGTTCTGGGTGGATGAGCCGATCAAGGATCGGGTTCAGTAGCTTCATAATGATGAATAGCACGACTGAACCAATTGCCATGATCAGCCAATCCGAAGCCATCAGCGGGCCAACGTTGAAGTAACGGGCCAATGGCGGGAAGTACAGTACTGACAAGTGCAGCAGCAGTGAGGACACCAAAGCAACGCTCAGCCAAGGGTTAGAAAACCATTTGATCTTATAGTCCGTGCGGATGTCCACCAGCCTGACAATCTCATAAATCACCATCGCTGTGAAGGCAGCCGAGACGGCGGCCAAGTGACTCTCGTGGGTGTGGTTGTACCAATACTGTCCGACCAGCGCAACACTCATGATCAGACCGAAAATCACGATCTCTACCCAGACCCGCTTGCTGACGATGGCTTCCTGGAAGCGTTTTGGTTTGCTGCGAAGCACATCGGCCTGGGCAGGATCGGAACCAAGCGCCACAGCCGGCAGACCGTCGGTGACAATGTTGATAAACAGCAGTTGAGCAGCTGTCAGCAGCAGGTCTTTGAACAGAACGATACCTATGACCACGGTGATGACTTCGGCGATATTACAACTGATCAGGAAGTTCACAAATTTCCGGACATTGTCAAAGATGCCGCGACCTTCCTCTATGGCGTTGATGATGGTCAGGAACTGGTCGTCTAGCAGAATCAGATCGGCGGCTTCTTTGGCGACGTCAGTGCCGGTAATGCCCATGGCGATGCCGATGTCGGCGGCCTTGATAGCCGGTGCGTCGTTGACACCGTCACCGGTCATGGCCACCTGATGACCTTTTTTCTTGAGAGCTTGGACGATGCGGATTTTGTGCTCTGGGTTCACCCGGGCGTAAACACTGATATCTTCGACGCGTTTTTCGAATTCTTCCTGGCTCATGGCGTCGAGTTCGGTACCGGACAACGCCTCACCCTTGATGCCGATTTCCGCGGCGATGGCCTTGGCTGTTTCTATGTAGTCACCAGTGATCATGATGACACGCATGCCAGCCTCGGCGGTGACGCGATGAATAACTTCAATAACTTCGGTTCTGGGTGGATCCATCATGGCTTGCAGCCCCACAAACGTCATGTCACGCTCGACTTGGGCGGCGCCTTTGAGCTGTGTCTTGCTATCCCTCATGGCAAACGCCAGTACCCGCAAAGCTTGGGTGGACAGTTGTTGGTTGACCTGTAGAATCTGTTTCTTCACCTCTGGTGTAAGCTTTTGTGGCTTGCCCTTCTCATCCAGATATTGTGTACAGCAGTCTAGGGTAATCTCCACAGCTCCTTTGGTAGCCATCAGGTAGCTTTGGGGAGATTTGTGAACCGTACTCATCAATTTGCGCTCTGAGGTAAAAGGTACTTCGCTGAGTCTTGGGTATTGAGCAAGCAGAGATTCCTTGTCTATGCCTCCTTTGGCAGCGACCGGGTACAGCGCTCCCTCCGTAGGATCGCCCAGTACGGTGCTGTCTCGCAGAGTAGCGTTGTTACACAATACCCCTAGCTCTAACAATTGCTGCAAGCTGGGCGGAACTGTTTTAAACTTAACCTCACCCTCGGTACTATAGCCAGTGCCAGTAACTGTTCCCACGCTACCGTTGACATACAGCGAGCGAACGGTCATCTCGCCCTTGGTCAGTGTGCCGGTCTTGTCCGAACAGATCACATCGGTAGAGCCCAGTGCTTCGACAGCCGACAGTTTGCGCACCAACGCATTACGCCCGGCCATACGCCGCGCTCCTAGCGCCAGGCTGATTCGCACCACAAATGCCAAGCCTTCCGGGATGGCTGCCACGGCCAACGCAACCGCTGCCGTAAAGGCGAAGATAAAGTGATGGGCTAGGCCTTTTTCGCTGCTTTCTGGCACTAGGAAAAAGATGATCACAAACACCAGCACACAGATGGCCGCGATGAAATACCCCAGTTTTTTGCCCAAATCATCGAGCTTCTGCTGCATCGGCGTGGCTTCGGCTTCCACGCTGTTGACAAGGTCGGCGATCTTGCCGATCTCGGTCTTTTGCCCCGTCCCGATGACTACTCCCAGGCCACTACCGCTGGCG
>CAYGDJ010000052.1:0-4535 GCA_964348625.1 uncultured Candidatus Saccharibacteria bacterium
TGAATCTTTTGCCAGGAGATTACACCGTAGAAGAAGTCAACCAGGACGGCTGGACACAAATTTCCGACACCGAAGACTGTGCGGAAAACTATGAAATAGGTCTTTTGGCCGGCGAAAACTCAACCGACAATAACTTCTGCAACTTCGAAAACGGTTCGCTTTCGGGCTATAAATTTGAAGATAAAGACGCCGATGGTAATTATGAGCCTGGTGACGGCGAAACTAAGCTGCCAGATTGGCCATTCTATTTCTACTACGATGAGGATAACAATGGAATATTTGACGAAGCCCCAACGCCATTCACCACCGATCAAGACGGAAATTTCTCATTCGACAACCTGGCACCTGGTGAATACCAAATATGCGAAGATCCGCAAACAGCCCTTGGCTGGGTGCGTACCACGCCTGTGACGAGCAACTGCCGTACGACCGAGATTAACATATCCAGTGAATCTGTTACGAATCTGAAATTTGGCAACCAAGGCCGAGGTACAATTCAAGTATTCAAGGACATGGACACTGACGGCGACGGCGACATAGATGAATATGGTTCAAGTGGCTGGACGTGGGATCTGGGTTCTACCAACTTTGCTACAGGTAGCGCGGCACAAAATGTCGCAGCCGGAGACTATACAGTTCACGAAGATCAACAGACCGACTATCACTTTACAGGGGTGGTATGTACTAGGAACGGCGAAGAATTCAAGATAACTCAAGCAGAAACTACTTTTGTAACCGTTGAACCTGGCGATGATATAGTTTGTACCTTCACCAACACCCGCGATCGCGGAACTTTGCGTCTTATCAAGCACGTCGAAAACGACAACAACGGCACGGCAACCGCCAGCGACTTTACCTTGCATGTGACCCAAAATGACACTGACGTGGCTGGCAGCCCGACAGTCGGCTCAGAAACGGGTACTGTGTATGGCTTGGTGACCGGCACCTACAGCGTCAGTGAAGATACGCCAGTCACGGGCTACGAACAGGTTTCTATAGTCTGTGATGGACAAACCACTGCTACCGTAACCGTTACTACGGGTACCGAAAAAGTCTGTACCATCACCAATAACGACAAAGCCCCTACCCTGACCTTAGTCAAGGAAGTTGTCAGCGACAATAGCGGGACAGCCGAGGCTGATGACTTTGTAGTAACTGCCGACCCAACCGTTGGCTCGAATATCAGTGGAAATGGCGGCGCTTCAGATGACGCCATGGCCAACACACCGTACTCGCTAAGCGAGTCTGGTCCGGCTGGCTACCAGGTCAAAACCGATTGGAATTGTACTGGAGGCGGTAGTTTTGATGCACAAGCAAACACCATCACGCTCGCCTTGGATGAAGATGTCACCTGTACCATCGTTAACGATGATGACGCCCATCCAGACATTGAACTTGTCAAAACTGGCCCGGCCGTGGCTCATGAAGGCGATATTGTTACCTATATGTTTACCGTCGAGAATACTGGCGACGAACCGCTATCGAACGTAATGATCAATGATCCGCTCATTACCCTCATCAACTATGTTTCTGGCGATACTAATAGCAATGATGTGCTGGATGTTGATGAGACTTGGACATACACCGCCAATTACACCACCCCTACAAATCAGGTAGCTAATGTCGAAAATACAGCCACCGTCTGCGGCGATCCGCGGGTCGGCGACGAAGTCTGCGATGATGACGATCACACCATTGACGTACTACACCCATCGATCACCGTAGAAAAAGACGGGCCATTACTAGCCTATGAGGGGCAAATCGTCGGCTATAGCTTTGTGGTAACCAACACCGGGGACACTACGCTGTACAACGTCAACATCAGCGACGATATCGCTTCAGATGAAACGTGTGACGATTCCACGCTCGCACCCGCCGCTTCGACCAACTGTACGGCTATCTACCTAATCCCAATACCAACGGAAAACAACGTCATCAACACTGTTGATGCCTGCGGTGTTGATATCCTGCAGCTGGAAGTTTGCGATGATGACAACCACACCCTTGACGTCATCCATCCGAGCATTCAGATACTAAAGACCGGCCCGGCTACCGCCCACGAGGGCGATACCGTAACCTACACCTTTACGGTTACCAATACGGGCGACGTACCACTCAGTAGCGTAACTGTTAACGACAATATTGCCGGTGCCGCTACCTATGTTTCTGGTGATAGTAATGCGGACGACAAGCTCGACCTAAGCGAGACATGGACATACACCGCCGATTACCTCATCCCCACCGAGCAAACAGCAAATATCGATAATACCGCGACGGCCTGTGGCCTTGATCCTATCCAAGCAGCCGCGCGCCAAGCTGAGCCAGTTTGTGATGACGATGACCACAGCTTGGACGTACTACATCCTTCGCTTCAAGTCATAAAGTCTGGCTCAGATACCGCAAATCCTGGTGACGAGGTAACCTACACCTTTACCGTCACTAACACTGGCGATACGCCATTGTCTAGCCTGACAGCAAGTGACTCAATCGCTGGCAGCGGCACCTACCAAAGCGGTGACACTAACAGCAACGATGAACTTGATCTGACTGAAACTTGGGTCTACACCGCTAATTACACTATCCCCACCGACCAAGCCGAAAATATCGACAACACCGTGACAGTTTGTGGCGAAGACAGCCTGGAAGCAGAAGTCTGTGACGACGATGACCACCACCTTATCGTTCTCGCCAAAATCATCGTCACCAAATACAATGACCTTGACCGGGACGGCCAGTATGATGAAACTGCCGACGCGTTTGTAACCCCTGAGCCGACCTTGAGTGACTGGGAATTCAGACTCACCGGTGACCAAGCATGTGAAGAACTGTCTCTATACCAACTTTTGGAAAATGCTCTGCTAAATGATTTTTGCGCAGGCTACGACTACGACAAAACCCAGACCACTGGCGATGACGGCACAACTACCTTTACCGACGTGAGACCTGACATAGGCCATGAGCTGAGCGAAACGCTTCAAGACGGCTGGCACTTGTCTAACATCCACTGTAGCGGTGACGAACGTGGAATATTTGAAGACGATGAATACTACGTGTACACCTCTCCTGGCGAAACTGTGGAGTGTTTTGTTGGTAACTATCGTGACCCCGCCCTGACTATTGCAAAATCAAACAACCGGCCTAACCCAACATCGACTGGCGACACCGTCACCTATACTATTACCGTCAGCGTACCAGAAAACAGCGGCGCAGTTTTTGACGCAATCGTACAAGATTTGCCGCCAGAAGGCTTCAGCTATGTAGCTGGCAGCTGGACAGCTAGCTCGTCTGTCCGTGGCGATCTTAAAGAAGCTGGCGTTACTACCGAACCAACCTATGGCTCTCCCGGCGAATGGTTCCTGGGCAATATGTTGCCGAGTGAAATCGTAACTCTGACATATAAGGCCCTAATTGGCAGTACTGTATCAGCCGGCACTTACCCTGATGTTGCATTCGCAATCGGTTGCGATATACCAAACACAGAAGGTGACTGCGACGTCTTGAGTAATGTTTCTACCGGTGCGGATACACCATTTGTAGGTACAAAAGTTACAATAAACGCCCCGCAAGTCCTTGGGACAACAACTACCATACTGGTCGAAACAGGTACGGCGATCTGGCAAAGCCTAGTGGTCGGAGGCGGTCTGTTGATCACAGCACTTGCTACCCTTGCCCGTCGCCAGCAGAAAGGAGGCCTATCATGAAACGTTTAATCGCATCGCTACTGTTAGCTCTTGGTTTGTTGTTCGCCCCAGTTGCAGCAAGCGCCGTTTCCTCACCATATTGGGAACTGAATATGTATAACCCCGCCACCACAACTGATCGTAAAATCAATATAGCCTACCATGTATTGTCTACCACTAAAACTGACACGTTTAAGGTTGAGCTATTTCAAGGCATTACCAAGGTGGCTGAAAATAATATAACGCACGAGTATGGCGATTCGGATGCATTTACTGTCGATCTGCCGGCTAGCGGAACCTATACTTACAAAACTGTTGCCACAAACAATGCCGATGCGTCTACAAAAGAAGAAAGCCGGACCATTCAGGTTGTCGATGGACCACAACCGACCGTCACGACAGTATTTGTTACAAATCCCAACCAGACCCAAGGTGGGGGTGGCGGAACTGGCACAGGAGCTACTACCGGTGCAACTGCTGGCGGCGCAACCCAAGGTACTGCTACTACCAGCGGACAAGTCGGGGATAGCTCATCAACCGACCAGCCAAACGAAGACGTTCTGGGTGCCGAAGCCCAAGACCAAAAAGAAGACAGCAATACAAGCATAGTGGCCTGGATAATCATCGCCGCTGCCGTCGTCCTAGGCGCCGGCTACTACTGGTTCTACATCCGTCAGAGCAAAAATCTACTCGGCGATTAGACTTAGCTCAACCGATGATACTTGGATGGTAGACGCAGCGGCGAATGGCCAGCGATGAAAAGTGATTGATGCAGCTTATCCTCTACTGACGCGCCATGTATACTTGCTGCTAACAGTTGCTCACCAACGACATTCTGGGTTGCAAGTTCGAATG
>CAYGDJ010000053.1:0-4434 GCA_964348625.1 uncultured Candidatus Saccharibacteria bacterium
CAATTCACTCTGCGCCCAAGCGTCCAAAACCTGTCTGCTCTCCATCGACATATCTAAGGATATGCCTCAGTCGTTTAGACAGCTTTTGGATCACTTGGATCATCAGACTGAAAAACGCCATTTTGTTTTGGAATGGCTATAGGAGTAAATGATCGAGAGCTTCCTGCGACTGTTAAAACGTTTTGCTGTTTTTTTGCCGGGTCTGGCGGTTTCCTATTGGGTTGTCCAGGATCTCTACCCAATTATCAACCGGCGGTTGCCAGCGGCACTGGCAATTCTGGTCACCTATGTTATTACTGCTTATGGGTTGATCCCAGCGGTGATTCGCGGTATTCAGTTTATACACAAGCCCAAGCATGTGCCGTTCTACTCCACCACGCCAGATGGATTTGCCAGTGACCCAGTTAATATTGCGGTGTTAGGTACACGCGAGGCATTGGTTAAAGCATTTGCCATGATGGGCTGGCACGTAGCTGATCGTCAGACTCCCTTGACATTACTTCACCTTGGCCTGAGCATGGTGCTTAAACTGCCCTACCCCAATGCGCCATTTAGCAATCTGTACCTGCTTGGCCGCTCCCAGGACGTTGGGTTTCAGTTAGCGGTAGACGACAATCCCAAACACCGGCATCATGTGCGTTTCTGGACTGTGAAACCCGAAACAGCCGAGCATTTCAAGGAACACCTAGCATTCTGGCAGGCACACCATCCAGACAAAAACCTGCTGAATGATAAATTTCTATGGCTTGGTGCTGCCTCGCTAGATACAGGTCTAGGCGTGATTCGTCATAATGCCCAGCTAACCCATACGATCCACCACGACACCAACGCCGAACGTGAGCTGATTGTCTCAGAGCTGAAAAAAACCGGTTTGGTCAAGAAAACCCGAACCATCAAAATTGCCAAACCGTACCAGCTTCGTAACCGCGTTATCACTGGCTACCTCCAATCCGACGGCCACCTGACCATCATCGAACTCTAGCAATTGCTAATCAAAGGTCGCCAATGAGAACGCTCAATTTCGTAATTACTTCTTGTAGCGCGGTCGTTGCCTTAGCCTCAAAACTTATTGCTCTTCGTCGCCAGTCAATTGTCTTAACTTGATCTGCAAGAATGACGCCGTTAATTTTTCCGGTTTTAATCGGCACTTCAAAAGGATAACCTTTGATTTTAGTAGTGATGGGACAGGCAATAATTAGTGAAGAGCGCACATGGTAGCTACGAGGTGATAGGACGATCGCCGGACGCTTGCCCCCCTGCTCATGCCCCATGACTGGATTAAAATCTATCCAAATTATATCACCGCGGTCTGGTATATAATCGACTACCATATTTCTTTACCGACCGGCGAGCCCCAATCCACTTCGTCGTGTAGGTTTTCTGGAGTAATGGCTTGCAGGAGCTCATCAAGGCTGGGCAAATCCTTTTTCGTAGGCTTGATCGGCGTAAGCACTACTGACCGCCCTTTTATGTCTACTGTTACTTCTTGGGCAGGCTGCCATTTGGCAGCCTGCAAAACCTTTTTGGGCAGGCGAATTCCGGTACTGTTGCCCCATTCCTGGGCTCTCTGTGTAATCTTCATATATACAAGTATATACATCTCGAATAACTTTGTCAATTTCCTACTATACATCATCAAACTCTCGTTCTGCAGTTCGGGCGAACGAACCAAAACCTGAACTACACTGTTTGTTACTAGAGCCTCACACCTCATCAGCGGGTTGCGAGCTCTGCTCGTGAGCAGGCTGATGAGGTGTGTGGTTCTAGTAGTAGTACCAGCGGTCTATGCCGCTAGTGTTGGTGACGTCTTTCAATTTTCGGGGTTCGCCACCGCTGAGGCTCATGACGTAGTCAGCGGTTTCGCTGCCGGTCGATACACGGAAGATAATGGCGTCACTGCTCAGCCAACGGATTGGGTCATTTAGACCGCTTTTCTGGTGTACTACTTTGTCGTTGCCAGATTCTAGGTCGTAGGCCACCAATACGCCCTTGCCATCGCGCTGGTCTACCCAAAGACTGCGTTTGCGGTCCGGGCTATCGACGTAGCTGCGGAACCGTAAATTGGCTGGCTCGCCGGTGAGTTTGCTGGTTTTGCTGTCGCTGATTTTATAGTCGTACCATTCCTGGTTGACGGCTAGAATTAGCTTGTCGTACTCGGTCCTATATACATTCCAGACTTCTGAAGCGAAGGCCGTTTGTTTGCCCGAACCGTCAGCATTTATCCGGAAGAGGCCGGGCTTGTCTGTGTTGTAGGCGCTGGATGGTGCGTAGTAAATAACTGATCTTACGGCGAAAACATCATTGAAATAATTTGCCGTGGCCAGTTCCTTGGTCTGCCCAGATTCTACATCGTAGCTCAGCAAACGGTGCCGTCGGGGATTGGCTGCGCTGGCTCCAGCGGCGATTTGGACAAACACTAGGCGCTTTTCGCTCCAATCAACCACCTGGATGCGTTCTGACTGAGCGGCTTTGGTCGGGGTGTTGGTTTCCAGGTCAATTATGGTCAGTGTGCTGAGCAAAAAACCGTCAGGATTGCGGGTGTTTTCACGGGTCGAAACCAGAGCCGCTAGTTTCTTGGTCGGATGCGGTACCAGTATCATGTCGTCACGTTCAGTTCCGGTTCCAGACAGGACTCGTTCTTCGTTCTTGCCGTCGGCATCTATCTTGTAGACATCGTATTTGCCGGATCGTTTGGAGATAAAGACATGTTTGCGGCCGGGGACTAATTGCAGTTTTGTCTCTTCGCGATTATCCAGGTTTAGGGTCACGGTTTCTTGGCGGTATTCGTCGGCGGTGATGGTGACTTCGAGTTCTTTTTTGTCGGAAGCTGATTCGTCGATGGTCAGTTTCAGGACGCCTTCTTGGTTAGAAAACGCACTCCATTCGCCACTTGCCGCTTCGACTTTTTCGATCGGTTTACCAGATAAATAATCGGCTAACACAAAAGTGTATTGGGAGCCAGTTGGGGTGATTTTGAGGTCACCTAACGGGTTGCTGCCCCAACCTATGACGACGTTGCGTTCCAAGATAGCGAACGCTCGCTTCTCTACCACTAAACGGTTCGTGCCGTGACGCAGACGAGTCAATCGAACCTTGCCTTCCTCGTCCGTTTGGCCGGATTGATTACCGATGCTAACCCGAACGTTTTTGAGCGGTTGCTGGGTGCTGTCGTCCAGAACGATCAACGAAGCACTGCTGCGCACACCGACGCTGTTGAGCAAGAAATACCGGCTCTGCGGCACAACGATTGCCGCGGCCAACAACACCAATAATGCCGCTATGCTTAGCCGGCGTTTGAGCCGATTGTGCCACCAGTCACTCCAGAACTGTTTGAGGCGGGCAAGTCGACTGGGCTTGTTGGTGTCAAATGCTTTGGCCAGTTTATCGTCCTCGGCGGCCAGCAGTTCATCGCCCTCTTTGGCTACGATATCGTCTACGGCTTCCATCGTCTTGGGATCATCAAAGGATTCTTCGGTTTCTGTGGCTGGCTCCGGCTTGGGTTCTTCGACAGTCACAGAGACTGAGTCATCTGTTGGCTCCTCTGCTGACTCGGTGATCTTAATCTGTTTAGCACCTTTTAGCTCAGGTGCTGTTGTAGGAGCTGCGGTTTCAGGCTTGGGCGCGAGGGTGTTCGGTTCAGGGTCTTTGACTTCAGGATCCAGCATTAGCCGAACTTTCTCCTCAATTGCAGCCTGGTAGGCCTTGTCAGTAGCCGCTTTCGCATCATCAGAAGAGGTGTCTTTTTTTGCCATAAGTATTTTACCTCTCAAAAGTGTACCAGAAACCCCTAACATGAGTCATGTTTCATGTTACATGCTAATTGATACAATTGTTTACTTCCTGGTGCGTTTGCGCTTTTTTGCAGCTTTTTTAACAGCTTTTTTCTTTGGATTTACTGAAGTTTTTGGTGTCTTTGCTATAACCGGTTCAGTGTGAACATCTGGTGCAACTGCTTGGTCAGCCGAAGAAACGGATCGCTTGCGCCACAACTGTACTCCCACCGCTACCAACAAGAAAATCACAACCAGAACAATAAATGTTCCTGAGCCATTTTTGGCTTCGGTCACGGTACGTGGTGCTGGTGCTGGATTCACCGGTACACTTATGCGAGCAGTGTTATTTTGCAGTAAAGTGGTTTGAGCACTTTGCTGTACTGTGTCTTGCTCTGGGAACACTTGTCCGGGCGCTTGCTGAGGATTGCTCGTCAGTGGCTGAAAATCGCTGGCTTTGCTAGCTCCGGAATTAGTCGTGTTTTGCATATCAATATTAAGTATACCTAATTAGGATTTTCACACCTTCTCACAGCAACAGACCACAGCTAGTTGGCTGCAAACTGTCTATCTCCTCTCGGCGTAGCTAAGGCTACTCCTACAGAACCAAAACAGTTTTCGCTACAACTACCTGCACCCTGTTATCTGCGCAAAAGTGTGAAAG
>CAYGDJ010000054.1:0-4425 GCA_964348625.1 uncultured Candidatus Saccharibacteria bacterium
AGGACTCGAACCTCCGACCCCCGCGTCCCAAACGCGGTGCGCTAGCCAACTGCGCCACACCCCGATATAGATCAGACGCTATTTTAACAGATTGGCTTGGGTATGGCCAGGCTCATTATTGTCCTCCTGTGGACGTTTGAGCGAAATTTATTGTATAATAATCATGTGAAATACGCTTCAATGTTTGCGACGATTCTGCTCGTTTGGGTTGCGGTTATTCTGATGGCTCTTACCCGCAATAAATCCGATGACATATTTAATCTCTACTTGGTCGTTATGGTTTGCACGATGTTTTTGTTTTTGATTGGTTTCGCTAGAAAATAGCCATGCAAAAAAGTTCCATCGCTGCTATCAAGCGGCACCGCACAGCCAAACTTGCCCGTCTGGCCACTCGTTCGTACTACCTCCACCGAAAAGGCCGCGACGCCGAAATGAGCGCCTTGCTGTGCACCACTTTTCTGGGGATGGGGGGTGTCTATGTAAAGTTCATGCAGGGCATCATGCTTCAGAGTGAGATAATGCAAAAATGGCGCAGCGTTGATCGTCTCAAGGTATTTGAAAATGTGGACAGCGAGCCGTTGGATATCCTGGACATTCTGCGCAATGAACTACCCCGAGAAAAGTTAGCGCAGATAACCTTGATCCAGCCGCAACCATTTGCCGCTGGTAGTTTTGGGCAGGTTTACTACGGCCAGCACCAGGATGGTACGGCAATAATTATCAAAGTCCTCCGCCCGATGATCCGTGAACTATTAAAATATGATCTGAAGCTTTTGACCGCCTTTGCCAAGGCGTTCTTCCTGCGCATGCACCAGACCAATGTCACGCTCGACTTCGATACTGCCATCAAAGAATTCAAGGCAGCTACCATGCGCGAGACAGACTACATAGAAGAAGCCCGCTTTGCCGCGGAGCTCTACGAACACTACAAGGGCCATCCGAAACTTATCATTCCCCGCACCTACTTGGAGCTGTGCACCAACCACATCATCGTACAGGAATACATCGGTGGAATATCCGGTGCGCAGATACTAAAAATGCAAGAACAGGGCGTGGAGCCAAGGGTCTACGTCAAGGAGCAGGTGAATTCTGACCTCGATGAGCAACTAGTCACTCTGGGGTTTGAATCACTGGTTGGTATCTTTAATATGGAGCGGATTGCCGGTGATCCACACGCTGGCAATGTACGGTTTCTGACAGACAATCAGGTGGGATTAATAGATTTTGGCATTTCTGCCCATACGCCGCCGGACCGCGCGGCGTTTTTTGGTATCATCGTGGAATGGAGTCGGCTGTTTAGTGACAACCAGAGCATCGTTGGGCTATTTGAGTCTTTCATGCGGTTTTTTGTCAGTGATTTATATAGAGCGTTGAGGAAACTGAGCAATTTTATGCGAAGTCCTGAGAAAACCGCCAACTTTACTCAGGAAGTCAGTGAAATTGCTCAACATGCTTTCGCAAAAGTTACCGGCGAAAACGACATCGCCGGCCTGATCCATGATGGGCGGATTATCGCTATCATCAACCGTATAGTCAACAAAGGCAATCGTTTCGGCTTGGTGATCAAGCTTGAAGCTTCAGAAATTCTTCGGGCATCACAAACTTACATCAACCTAGTCGATGGCTTGGGACGGAGAACCGCCGTATTGCCCCGTGTTTTCGCGGAAGTCGTCAAGCAAGTCGACCAAGACCACCCTGAGCTACGCTACCAGACAGAAGAAGGTATGAGTATTTCCGATGCGTTGGAGATAGTCAGTAGCTGGCTCGGCCGCGTTGCTGAGCGAGACCCCCAATTATTCCAAGAAATTACCAGCCGCATACGACTAAATCAACAAAGCGATATATAATGATTTCAAAGGAGAGTTCCCATGCTTAAAGATGTGATACTGTTCATCAAATACCCCTACACCGCCGGTGTGATCGCTACGATTTGGCTCGGTACCGCCCTGCTCATGGCCATCAACAGAGAGTTGCCCGGGTTTACCATGGTAATGATCGATATGGTTAGTACGGTTGTCATCGCCGCCATTGGCTTTTCTGGCAAAAAAGAACTCTGAAAATTAATCCAAAATTTGCTGGATTGGCTTGATAGACTTGGCTAGACCATTTTCGCTTACATCGACCAAAACCGCATTGAATTGCAAAGGACCTTCGGTTTCCAGTTCGTTTTTATTGACGTGTCCATGCTTCCAACGACTGATGATGGTATCAATTTTTACACCAAGGCTAGAATGAAGTGTGCCACACATGCCGACATCGCTGATGTGAGCCGTGCCGCCAGGCAGTACCATGGCATCAGCCGTTGGCACATGCCAGTGGTCGCCGATTACAGCACTGACTCGACCATCCAGATAGTAACCGCTCACTCGCTTTTCGCTACTGTAGTCACCATGGAAATTCACGATCGTCGCGGCTCTGGGATGAGCCTTGTTGGCGTCCAAAATCTGGTCAATGGTCTGAAGCGGATTTTGGACAGGCTTATCAGCGTCTTTGCCAACAATTTTGCCCAGCAAACTTACCACTAACACATCGCCTTTCGGCGTTTTGATATATTTCCAGCCCTGGCCTGGTGTGCCAGGCGGATAATTCGCTGGACGTATCACCGGATTGTCGGCATGCAAGGTATTCTCCCGAAACAAGCTCCAGTTGCCGCCGGTAAAGAAATCCACGCCCAAGTCCTGCAGAGTCTTCATGTCTTCCTCTGACATGCCGCGGCCTTCTGTCACATTCTCTGCCTGAGCAATCACCAGATCAATCGATTCTTTTTGCTTCAGCTCCGGCAAAACTTTCTCAACAATCCTAATTCCAGGCTCCCCCATGACATCCCCAATATACAAAATCTTCATCGTACTTACGCACTACACCTTTCCAGGCCGGAGCAATCAAGTGCCAAAGTACTGTCCATTAGATTTCTATAGCTTCCCCGTCTACCGGTCGGAGGAAATGAATATTTTTCGTAGGGAAGAATTGCTCCATTCTGTCATACATTTCTTGTCGCCATTCATCATTCCACATCCAATCATGAATTGGCATAACGGCTTTGGGTTTTAAGCGTACCGCCATGCGAACAGCTTCAATAGTCGCACCCCATGGGCCGGAAACCGGTAACAATAATATCTCCTTTGTGTCCTCTAGATGATGACTATCGCCAGGATGTGTCACAACGCCCTTATAGTGTGCCCGCACATTTTGGCAAGGAGGTGGCGCGAGTGGCTCCATGCTTTCATGACTTAGAGGCTGAATGTCTACAAGGCCATCTGAGACTGAGCTTGCACTATTAATCCCCTTCGCGCTTAACTGAGAAACTACTGATTCTGTTGACAGTATCTTTACATTCGGAAATTGCTTCACAATCGCATCCATGAATTCAGAATGAAAGTGATCAAAATGCTCGTGCGTAATGATTACCCTGTCTAATTTTGACCAGCTATCGAGTTTGACCTGACCTGATTGCCAAGCAAACTTACCAGGATCAAACAAAACTGTGTGCTCCTCGTCCTCCACCAAAACACATGCGTGAGAAAATTTTGTAAGTTTCATGATTCCATTGTAACGGACTACTTGGCGAATTCGATGGCTCGGGTTTCGCGGATGACGTTGACTTTGATCGTCCCTGGGTATTGCATGCTGGATTCGATCTTGGTAGCGATGTCACGGGCCAGTTTGATAGCACCGAGGTCATCTATATCGGTCGGCCTCACAAACACACGGACTTCGCGGCCAGCACTGATGGCGTAAGATTTCTCGATACCCGGGAAGCCGTTGGCAACGTTTTCCAGGTCCTTCATACGCTCGGCAAAGTTCTCGGCACTAATGTTGCGGGCACCTGGGCGGGCGGCGCTGATGGCGTCGACTACCCGAACGATCAAGGCTTCGGTAGTAGTCGCTTCCATATCATCGTGATGGGCTTCGGCGGCGTGGGCGACTTCTTCTGGCGCGCCGTATTTACGCAGCATCTCACCAGAGATATGGTGATGTTTGCCTTCCATTTTGTGCGTCAGGGCTTTGCCCAGGTCGTGTACCAGGGCGGCGTATTTGGCGGTCTTTACATTGGCTCCGATTTCTTCGGCGATGATACCGGCGATGTGGGCCATCTCGGTAGAGTGCTTCAGCACGTTTTGGCCGTAACTGGTACGGAATTTTAGTTCACCCAGCAGTTCCAAAACCTCGCGCGGAATGCCGATGATACCGACTTCGCGGGCAGCGTCTTCACCAGCCCGGACGACTTCCTTCTGGACGTTTTTCTGAGCTTTTTCGACGACTTCCTCTATGCGGCCCGGGTGGACACGGCCGTCTTTCAGCAACATTTCCATAGCTTGACGGGCGACTTCACGACGCACCGGGTCAAAGCTGGAGAGAATGATCATGCCTGGTGTTTCATCCACCATAATGTCCACGCCCGTGGCGCGTTGCAGAGCCTGGATG
>CAYGDJ010000055.1:0-4394 GCA_964348625.1 uncultured Candidatus Saccharibacteria bacterium
CTACAGAGCGGCCTACCGCAGACCTGCTAATTCATACCGATACGGGTGGTGATTTTGCATTCAGACCCTGGCACCCAAGCAATTCGGCTGACCTCGATTTATGGGGGATCCTGCTGGATATTAATGAAACTCTGGCGAGGCGTGAGCCGGTATGCACAGAGGTGCGTAAGTCGGCAGTTGAGACAATCACTGTCGGTAGTTGGTCGGTTCTAGCGGGGCTTCATTTTGGAGTTGTTAGTCGTATTGTTAAAAAGCAAGATATACGCGTAATACCAAGTACAATAGCAATCCCCGACAGGGAAGCAGTTCTTAAAGCGTTAAAGGCGGAACATCCAGTAGAAGGCTTAAAGTACGAACCATTCTTTGATCATGTCAATGCAAAATTAGCAGCCGCTTTTGACGTACCAGCATCTTCAGATGTTCGCAATGCCACAGTGTCCAGCCCGACTACTATATACAGTCTTACCGCCCAGGCCTTTAGAGAACATAAGACATCCGGAAACCCATTTGCGTTACCTAGTGTTCACGATCTGGATAATGGGTCAAGAACTCCGTCTAGAGTGGTTCGATAGAGAAGATGAGCAAGATCCAAGCAGTCTTAATCGATCTAGACGGTACCATACGGGATTCTAAGAGTGTAGTCTACGCAGCTGTAGAGAACGCGTTGATGAAACACACCGGAAAAGTGCCGTCGCGCGAAGAACTCTTGCCATATATCCACCATCATGAAGATGTCCATCAAGCTTTTGCCGAGCACGTTGAGCCAGAAGAATTCATGGCCTCTTACTGGGCCAAAGTTGAAGAATTGCGACCAACGATGAAGCCATACGAAGGCGCTAATGAACTAATAGCCGAACTTAAATCAGCCGGCTATCGGTTAGCTATTGTTACGTCAGCCGTATCGGCTCCTAAGTACCTTGCTAGTCATGGAGTAGCTGATTTTTTTGACGTCATTATTGGCGGTAATGATACGGCAGAGCACAAACCTCACCCAGCGCCCGTACTAAAAGCCCTGAAGTTACTTAAAGTATCACCCGAGCACGTTGTAATGATAGGGGACTTACCGGCAGATATAGAGTCTGCTAAGGCTGCTAAGGTAGCGAATACAATTAGTATTACTCACGGTTTTGGTACACGCGCAATGCTCGAGGCGGCAGGGTCAGACTACATCATTGATTCTTTTTCAGAAGTACTTAATACTCTAAAGAAAATAGAGGCGAAGTGATGGACCATAAAACAGTCGAAGAATACGTCTTGAGCATGCCAAACAGCTATTTGGATTACCCATTTGGCGAGGACGTAGCCGTTTATAAAACAGGGCCAAAGGGCGACGGGAAAATGTATGCTCTGATTCCAGAGGGTAAGCATCCACTGAAGATTAGCCTTAAGTGTGATCCGTTGCTAGCAACAACGCTGCGCGAAAAATACGAAAGTGTATTACCCGGTTATCACCTCAATAAAAAGCACTGGAATACAATTCTGTTAACAGGACAACTGCCATGGGAAGAGGTTATGGCCCTAATCTTGCATAGCTATATCTTAGTTAGTGAAGGCAAGGATCCGGATCGGCCTAGAGGCTGAGTGCTGAGTAGATGGTTCTGGAAAAATCAGCGATAGGAGCAGATGCTCCATTGTTTTGGCTCAAGATCGCTACGGCAAACTTACGTCCATCGGGCATAGTCATAATACCGATATCATGATAGTTGATATCTTCGTTCCAGCCGACTTTAGTTTGCCATTTGGCTTCTGGCGCTCCTCGTTGTAAACCGCGTTTAAACATAGCGTCTTGCGTTAACATAGCGTCTAGCAGAAAGTCGGTATTTGCCTGATTCAGGTCGCGTTGACTATTGATAAGCTGCAGGATCAGGGTGCAATCCTGGGGAGTGGTGCGGATACCGTTGAAGTATGTGCCGGTCATGCCCAAATCCTTAACACGTTGGTTTAGGGTGCTTTGGCCAATGCTGGCCATCATAGATTCACCACAAGGACTGTGTGATTCTCGGATCATCTTTTCGACGCACTGTTTGTTAGTAAAGCCTCCGGTCAAGATTTCATCCGGATTCATTTTTCCGTCCTGCATGTCCAGTAAGGCAAGGTAAGCAACGTAGATTTTATACAGACTGGCAGCAAAAAAAGACTTATCAGGTGAAGTCTGACCAATGACTTGATTGGCCTGAAGGTCGTAAACAACGATACCGTAGGTCGGTAGTTTTTTAGCTACCCAAGCATCAACAACAGGCTGAAGGTCAATTGGCTGATAGGTTGAAACCGGACTTTGTAATTGGCTTTTTTCATCAGATGGCTTGGGGTTATCCGGGGCTTCGGCCTTGCGACTGTTTAGCAAGCCCCAAACTCCTAACGCTAGGACAATTAATGCAGCCAGCAACCAAAGACGGCGCTTTTTGTTCTTATTCACTCTTTGGTGTCTGGGCCTAATATAATCCATACGCAATAAGTATAGCGTCAGTAACTGATATGATGATAGTGATGCAGATATATAGTTTGGGTTACGGAGCTCAACCCCGTAAGCAGAGGCGGGTATGGTTGAAGCGTTTTGGCCTAACACTGCTCTTAGTGGGAGTGGTTTTTCTGGTGCATCGGCTTTTTATCCAGAACGATAGCCCAAGCACTCAACCGGGCAGTAACACTGCAGCTAGACCTAATGACAATGGACCGCGTCCAGAAACTGTGGCGGGGAGGTACCTATTTAACGGCACCATTGTGTTAGCTCGAATGGTAGAAAAAGCTGCTGGTAATGATTTAAGCCAGCCATTTTCACAGATCAGCACCTTTGAGCCAGAAAAATATGATGCTATGACATTAGACTGGGAGTGCCCGACCACTGAAGATATAATTCCGTATCAAACACAAGTAGACAACCTGCTATTCAACTGCCACAAAAAATGGCTGCCGGAAGTCTCGAAACTGTTTAAGATTGTGTCTCTAGCCAATAACCATTCTGGCGATTTGGGTTACGAGTCATTTCTGGAGACTCAAAAGAATCTAGAAGAAGCCGGCATTCAAACCTACGGCAACTATAACCCGTCTGTGAAAGAAGATATTTGTGAAGTTATCGCTTTGCCAGTCAGGGTGGTTATGGCTGACAAAACTGAAAGCAAAGGTACTTTACCAGTAGCGTTTTGTGCCTGGCACTATTTCTTTAGAACTCCTGCGGAAGGAGAGATGGAGACTATGGTGCGTTATGCCAAAATTATGCCAGTCTTTGGTTTTCAGCACGCCGGAGCTGAATACTATGCCAGTGCTCATCCGGATCAGGTTAGCAATGCCCACCGCATGATTGACTTGGGTGCCGAATTTTCAATTGGCAATAGTCCGCATTGGGTACAGAACGGTGAAGCCTACAAAGGCAAGCCAATTTTTTACTCAACCGGCAACTTTATCTTTGATCAAATAGACTATGAAACCATGAGGGGTCTATCGATAGATGTGTCTGTCCGGGTGGCGTATGACGACAACGTTGCTAAGTGGTTAGTTTTGGGCCAATCCTGCACAGCTCGGACAGACAGCTGTCTGGATCAAGCCGAGTCTCAGGGGCTAAAAAAGATCGATGTAGAGTTAAAATATGATGTGGTTGGTAGCTCGGGCGGGTCGCGCAAAATTACCCATAAAGCAGACGCCACGTTACAAGAAGCCATAGAAGAACGTGTTGGCTGGGATGCTATGAAGCTGGAACTCGACAACTAATTTTTAGCCTTCGAACTATTTCAAGAGATATTCGGTGCTAACAAAGCTAGTTTTAAGTAGGTTCTTGGCCGTCACGTTGCTGGCTGAGTTATAGGCCTTTTCAACGTCCTTATTATATTCGGCAAGCTCAGCTTTGATAGTTTGTTCAAAGATCTCATCAAACTTATTACTTTCGGCTGCAGCAGTTAGCTCTTTATCGGTAGCGGTATTTTTATTGGCGGCGAGTTGGGCTGCGCTGGCTTTCTTCTTCTTGCTGGCTAGGTAGGTGATGAGTTGTTTTTGCTGGGAAGCCACGCTTAGTTTAGTGGTTTGGGCCAGAGCTTTAACGTTTGGGTCAATTGCGCCAGTAATACCAAGATCAGATATGCGGATAATTTCTTGTTGCTTTGCCGCCAGACTGACTAACGCTTGAGCGTTACTTTCTTTACCGCCAAAAAGTAAAGAACCGGCTAAAATGATAACGATAATTAGGGCAATTCCACCACCCACGAGAAGAAAGATGCGTGATTTAAAGGAGTTACCGCCTGGCAAAGAAAGCTTTTTCTTATGCCTATGGTCAGTATCCATTATGAAATCATATGGATTTTGCGTTGGTGTTTCTGTGGACGGGTCGTTCGGATCCATAACCATAAGGATATAGCGTTCGTGCGCGAGCGTCCAGCGCCAAGTACCCTCAATATGACATGTAG
>CAYGDJ010000056.1:0-4349 GCA_964348625.1 uncultured Candidatus Saccharibacteria bacterium
AGCTACCTCTCTTTCAGTCAAACCACTATCAACTCGAGCTGATTTGCCCTGGGAACCGGTGATTTTGGGTAAGTCCAGTTAAGGTCGCCAGCGCCGAGGAATCTTTGGCAAGAACGAATACTGCTTGGAAGTCAGTGCTGGTTTTGTGGTATAGGGCGAAAATGGTTGTAGCGAAGAAGTTATCTGAGCCGCTTGACCAAAACTTGGAACCGCCATTGGCTGTACTGTAGCGCCCTGCAGGACGGGTTCATGACTAGCCTGAGCAGGTGTTTCCTCGAATTGTTTCCAGCTGTAGTGCTGTCGCAATTCCATCACTCTGAACTGAACGTACTTGGTTAGGTTGCGCAAACGACGCTGACTAAGGCTGCTGAACATTAGTTTCTTGTTGATAGTATTTATACAGACTGTCGCATCAAGTAGCCGGACATTGTAGTCCACCTCGGCTATCATGTCGTATCGTACGTCCTCCACCACTAGGGTGAAGAGTTTTTTGTCGATAAGTAGTAAGCGCTGGCTTGTGGTAACCAGCGTGGCGAAGCCGTTTTCGTACCAGCCATGGATTAGGTTGGTGATCTGTTCGCCCGGCATGAGGATATGTGGTAATTCGTTCACCTCGGCTGCACCCCAGCTTTTTACAGTGACGCCGACATTTTTGAGTTGGGCAATAATCTCTGCTCTAGCTACCATGACGCTCACCTCCCCTTTCGCTATGTAGTACCCCTATGATGCGCCGGCCTAAGACAATTTGCAGTAACCTATTTCACGTCATAGCTGTGATAAATATCATGGCCCACTTGGAATAGTATGGCGATAATGTGTGAGCATGTATAATTAATCCATGTTGGCTGATAAGTCTCAAGTAGACGCATTCATCGACTTATTTCACCAGGGTACTCATCTGCACTACACAAAGGGCGAGTACATAGTCCGACCCGGTGAGTCTCCTACAAATGTGTTTTATATAGAAAAAGGCCTAGTCAAGGCCTTTGATATTTCTAAATACGGCGAAGAAAACCTGCTCATTATCCGTAAATCCCACGAGATCTTCCCGCTGATTTCGGCGATAACTGGTTCAGAACGCGACATCATATACCAGGCCATGAATGGCGTGGCAGTTTGGCGCATCACTCTGGAGCGATATTTGTCGGCAATCCACCAAAACGCCACGCTGTTGCCTCCGCTTCTAGACATGGTTACAGAGATGTATCGTATCCATTCGGAGCGCATTATTAATCTAGAATACCGAACAGTACGCGAGCGTACCATTTCATTCCTGCTCAGTATGGCTCAACGCTTCGGAGTAACCAACAACCAGGGAGTACTGATAGATGTCCCTTTGCGGCATCAGGACATAGCCAGTTCCATCAATGCTTCGCGCGAGACCACCAGCCGTGAACTGTCCAGACTTGAACGCGAAGGCTTGATCAAAAACACCCAACAAAGCATCATAGTCACCGATCTCAAAAAGCTACAGACCATCCTATCCTAGACTGGACTTACCCAAAGCTCCCCCACTCCCAGACCAACTAACCTCGGCTGATAGCGGTCTGTCTTCTCTCGATGTAGCTACGGCACCTTTTAGTTTAGTCAAACCACTCTCAACTCGAGCTGATTTGCTCTGGGAACGGGCGATTTTGGGTAAGGCCAGTCGACGTTCGAATTATTCGTGGTGCCAGTTAAGGACTATGCTTTTGATGATTTTAAACAAATGTTCAATAGAAGGAATGGTATTGTCCTCATAGTAGTGGTTGGTATTCATGTAATTAGCCGGAACGCTGAGGCAGCAGATTTCATCACCCAACAGATGCATGCGATCAACCGCCGACACGCTTGCCAACGGCGTAGCAATAATTAATCTTTTGATAGCTACCGTTTTGATAAACTCAGCGGCTATGTCCAGGGAGAATCCACTTGATAGACCATCGGAAACTATAATAACGATATGGTGCCTTAGAAACTCTTTGTGGATTTCCCCGTCACGGCCGACCAATTTGTTCATGTGGTGCATCTTTTCCATCCGTTGTTGGTCAATAAACCCATGGAACTCAGTCGCCCAATCTTCCAGTTGGCCGGTGCTAAACATGTTGTTATAGGTGAAGCTACCGGTGGAACTGAGCGAAGCAATGGCATCGGGCTCACCCGGTAGGTAAATGTTCTCTGTCAGCATCAGCATGAGGTTGGCGTGCAGCTGCATAGCGATCTGGGCTCCTACGATCACTCCACCCTCGTTGAGCGCCACAACTGCCACGTTTTGGTTAGCATATTGTTTAAGCATTGTGGCCAGTTTTCTACCAACTTCAGCCCTGCTCTTGAAATACATAGCTCCCATTTCAAAACCCCAGTCTGTTAAGTGAAAGCCGTGCTGACGAGTACAGTTTGGCGGTATTGACGACAAGACATATCTGAGAGTAGGAAACGAAGCGAGGCTGACAGAGTGTGCCGGCAGCATGGCCAGAAGCTGGAGTGATATTCTGAAGTGAGTTCACAAGTGTATTCTAACTCAGTGGACTACTTTTCGTAAGCTATAAAACCGCTCGAGGTTGCCTTTGGCTCCGGAAACATCAGAATCAGCTTTTTCGACTATTTTGAACAATTTTTGTGTCCAATTTTCAAAGTCTTTTAAGATGTTACGCCTAATTTTGTCGTTCTTTATGACGCCTTTGGTGGTCTGCTCCCTACCAGCCTCAAACTGTGGTTTTACCATGGCTACAAGCTCCGTGTTATCGGTCATAAGTTTCAATATATCAGGCAATATATCTCGTAGTGAAATAAATGAAACATCAACCAAAATCACATCAAACAACACACCAATTTGACGGCCGTCAAATTGGTGTGTTGTTTTTGCAAAGTCGCGGATGTCGGTTTTTTCGTGCAGTTCAACACGTAGGTCGTGCCGGAGGCTCGGATGAAGCTGGTTCGTACCGACATCAACGGCTATGACCTTCTTTGCCCCGTGTTGCAATGCGTAGTCCGTAAATCCACCGGTGCTAGAACCGACATCCAGGACTACCTTGTCTTTGAAATCCAGATTAAAAACCTTGGCCACACTAGACAATTTGAGTCCGGCTCTACTTACATACTGCTCTTTGGCCATTAGTTGTATGCTGTCTGTGTCGGAAACCAAGAGTCCTGGCTTAGTAACCACCCTGCCATTAGCAGTGACAGTGCTTAGTTTTATATAACTCTCAGCCTGACTTCGTGTTGACACCAGACCACGTTTTACCATCTCCTGGTCCAGTCGTGTTTTCATATCAGCCTTTGACGCGTTCCCTATAAGCAACAGTGGAAGTATCAACACTGATGATATCGCCGGTTTTCACAAATGCTGGCACTTTGACGGTTATCCCCGTCTCGAGTCTTGCATCTTTCATAACTGAGCTAGTGGTATCACCTTTTACGACACTCTCCGTGTATGTAACTGTTAGCGGCACGTTTTTGGATAGTTCTATGTTGATTACCCGGCCGTCAAACAGCTGGGCTTGAACCTTGTCGCCCTCTCTTATGAAGCCAGCTTGGGATTCCATGTCATCTGCCGGCAATTCAAACTGTTCATAGGTATTCTCGTCCATGAAAAAGTAGGTGTTGCCGTCATTGTAGAGGTATTGGACGCCACGATTGGTCACGTCTGCTGGCTCAATTGATTCATTGCCTTTGAACGTCTTGTCCAGTACTTTGCCATCAAGCAAGCTTTTGATCTTCACATTCACGATGGAGCCGCCGCGGCCCATGACTTTTTGGGCATATTCAACCACCCGGTACGGTGTCCCGTCCATCTGAAACACCTGCCCTTTCTTCAAATCAGTAATTGATAAGCCCATGATTATGGATTATAGAAGTTAGATTATAGAATACCTAACTCCGTTCTCCTTTCTTGCGATTAGCCTTTTGCAAATTAATTAACATTTTATGGACTGTACTGCATTGCTCCATAGATTGACCATATCTTGCTTCAGACAAATATCCAACCCCGTGTGCTATGAGAATCTGGTTCTCTAATTCCGTTAACGAGCCGTTCGACATTCCGTAAAATTGGTCTTTCTCTTTGTTTGAACGTCTACCGAATCCTTCCGCTATATTCGAACAAACTGACACAGCTGATCTTGTCATTTGGCTGGTGAGACCGAATTTTTCGTGATCGGGGAAATCTTCACAGATTTTGTAAGTAAGAACTGCCAGTCTGTATGCTTCCTGCCAAACACGTAGATCCCTAAACGAACGAACAGGCTTTTGACTTGAACCTTCCATAATCTATAATCCAAAATCTATATTCTAGAAGGGGATGTCGTCCAGGTTGATCGGTTCGTCGCCGATGTCTTCTATGACTACGTCATCTTTTTTAGGCGCTTTGC
>CAYGDJ010000057.1:0-4152 GCA_964348625.1 uncultured Candidatus Saccharibacteria bacterium
GGGTATAGTCCTGGTAATCTTTTGGCACGGAATAATTGATAACGTGAGTTATATCAATGACGTCTATGCCACGGGCGGCCACATCTGTTGCCACTAGGACACTAACTTCACTTTGTTTGAATCGCTTCAATGCGCGCTGGCGTTGGCTTTGGTTTTTGCCACCATGTATGGCGTCAACTTTGAAACCGCGCTCTTGTAGCTCTTTGGCCAGACGCTCAACGCTGCGCTGAGTGTCGTCAAATATGATGGATTTTTGGACATCGGCTTTGAGTAAAATGTCGTGAAGTTTGTCGATCTTTTCACTGGAAGCTACAAAGGGTACGATGTCCTGGTGTACGTTGTCGCTGGTGTCGCCAGTTTTTACAGACACTGTCACCGGGTCGCTGGTAAAGGTTCGGATCAATTCGTTGACCTTGCCATCCAGCGTAGCCGAGAAAAAGTATGATTGCCGGTTTGGGTTCAGATGGCTCAGGATTTCGCGGACGTCGTTGATAAAACCCATGTCCAGCATGCGGTCTACTTCGTCCAGTACAACTATATTGAAATTGTGCAGCTTCAGTGAGCCACGTTCCAAATGGTCTTTGATACGCCCTGGTGTGCCGATGACAATTCGGGGGTATTGGCGTAGATCACGAAGCTGTGGTTGCATAGCAGAACCGCCGATTAGCACCGCGCCGAGCAGTCCGCTGCCTTTGCCCAAAGTACGCAGTTCGGCCTCGATCTGTTGAGCCAGCTCACGGGTCGGGGCAACCAACAGCGCTCGGGCGGATTGGTCGCGCAGTAATCTATCCAGAATCGGCACCGCAAAGGCCACAGTCTTGCCTGTGCCGGTGTTGGCAACGCCGATGACGTCTTGGCCGTTCAGGCCATGTGGAATGGCTTGGTCTTGGATGGCCGATGGCGTCACAAAACCTTTGTCAATTATGTTGCGCTGAATTGTCTGGTGGATGGGGAAGTCGCTGAACTGGTGCGTCGGCATGTATTCGGCTTCGGTGGTTGGGTTAGCAACCTTCACAAACCGGACGGGGTTTATATATTGCTTCTTCAACCCAGTGCGCTTGCCGACGGGGCCGCCGGAAAGATGCCTCGGATAGCGAGCTTTGCTGTTACCACGTGGAAAACGTGATCTGGCATAGTTTGGCATAAAAATAGAATCCTTTGATGTTTAGTTAGTTACGTCGATTGCGGTAATGAAATCGAGTAAAACTATCTACTAAACCCGGATTCATCAGATACAATACGTCTATATTAGCATAAAAATAATTGTTTAGCAAATGCATTTCCGGGCAGTGCCCCTGTGATTCTGTGTTCAATATTGGTTGCAAAGGTGGTGAGTTAGTACGCCTTGACATCATACCCCCTGGGGGTATATGTTGTGGGTATGATTACGGACTTGAAACAACGTGCGTTGCACCGAGCCAAGATATTGGAGGGTCAAATGCGAGGTATCCAAAAGATGATTGAGCAGGAGGATTATTGTACAGACATTCTTACCCAGAGCCTGGCTATCCAAAAATCTATTGGTTCGCTCAATAAGCTGATACTTGAAAACCACGTGCGGACGCACATCAAAGAAAACCTTAGTTCAGGCTCAAAAAAAGACCAAGAAAAAGCTGTTGACGAGCTGCTTGGCTTGTACGAACTGAGTAACATAAGAAGTAAATAAGGAGGCTACTATGAAAAAGGAATCACTACTATATGGCATTATCGGTCTGTTGGCGGGTATTGTGCTGACTGGCTTCTTTGGGTCATACGCAGTGAATAATAACAACGATGTGATGATGGGAATGATGGGGATTGATTCTAGCAAAAGCGAGCAAAGCGTCGCAACTGACCACAGCACAATGTCTATGGCGGGTATGACTGAGCAGCTTGAGAGTCTGTCTGGTGACGAGTTTGACAAAGCATTTATTGAAATGATGATAGCTCATCACGAGGGTGCAGTAGATATGGCTGAGCTTATTCCGGCACGGGCTAAGCACAACGAGATCAAGACACTTGGCGAGGCAATCATAACTGCGCAAACAAAAGAAATAGCAGCTATGAAGCAGTGGCAAAAAGACTGGAGCTATTCGACTGATGAAATGATGGATATGATGCACGGCGGCAACTAAGCATGGAACATTCACACCAAGAACACCGACATACGGAGCATCAGGAACATGACAAACATGCCGGACATTCCGTAAAAATGTTTAAAGACAAATTTTGGTTATCGCTGGCTCTGACAATTCCGGTGCTGGCCTACTCAGAACATATACAGACGTGGTTGCGCTTCACGCCGCCAAGTTTTCCTGGCTCTGATCTTGTTCCATTTATACTCAGCACGGTTATTTTCTTTTATGGCGGCTTGGTTTTTATCAGAGGTGCCATCAGCGAACTTAAGATCAAGCGTCCTGGTATGATGACGCTAATTAGCCTAGCCATTACGGTGGCTTACGTCTATAGCGTAGCGGTGCAGTTTGGTTTATCCGGCGAGGCGTTCTTCTGGGAGCTGGCAACACTGGTTACGATCATGCTTCTGGGTCATTGGCTGGAAATGGCATCTATTGCCAAAGCTGAAGGCGCTCTGGATGCCATCAAGCAATTATTGCCAGATAAAGCCGAGAAGCTTGTAAAAGGTCAGCCCCAAAAAGTTCTGGTTAGTGAACTGAAGATTAATGATTTTATTTTGGTTCGTCCCGGGACCAGCATCCCCGTTGACGGGGAAATTACCGAGGGCAAATCATCGGTAAACGAAGCAGCCATAACCGGTGAATCAAAGCCGGTAAGCAAAGCCGTTGGTGACGAAGTAATTGCCGGAACAATTAACCAAGACGGGGCCTTGACGATCAAGGTGACCAAGCTTGGCGAGGACACGGCTCTAGCCGGAATCATGCGCTTGGTAGCTGATGCTCAGGCTTCCAAATCCAATGTGCAGATTTTGGCGGACAAGGCGGCCTTTGTGCTTACGATTGTTGCCATTATTTCGGGTATGGCCACCTTTATATTTTGGTTTGTCACCAAAGACGCCAGCTTCGCGCTGGAACGTTCCGTGACAGTTCTAATCATTGCTTGTCCACATGCGCTTGGTTTGGCCATTCCACTGGTCGTGGCCATTTCTACGGCTTTATCGGCACGGAACGGACTGCTTGTCAGGCATCGTTTGGCCCTGGAGTCAGCCCGCAATCTCGACTGGGTGTTGTTTGACAAAACCGGCACGTTGACCCGTGGCGAGCACGGTGTGACGGATATATGGGCAGCAAAAGGTTATAAAGTCCACGACATTCTTCATCTGACGGCCAGTCTAGAGCAGAACAGCGAGCATATAGTTGGCAAAGGCATTGTCAAAAAGGCCCAAGACGACCGGGTGCAGCTAGACAAAGTGGTGGATTTCACAGCTCTGCCTGGTTTGGGAGTAAAAGGTATGTTGCATGGGAAAGACGTCTTTGTAGCCGCCAGCTATCGCTATATAAAAGAAAACAATCTAACAGTACCCCGAGACATAGAACAATACAGCAAGCAATCTGCCAAGGAAGGCAAAACAGAAGTCTATCTGATCAATGCTAACCAGGAAGTCATTGGTGCGATTGCACTGGCTGACATTATCCGTGATGAGTCCAGGCAAACAATCCTGGCGCTAAAAAGCCTTGGCATAAAAACAGCCATGATAACTGGTGACTCCAAGGACGTAGCCAGTTACGTTGCCAAACAGCTTGGCTTGGACCAGTACTTTGCCGAGGTTCACCCGGAAAACAAGGCAGCCAAAGTCAAGGAGCTACAAGCAGGCGGAGAAAAGGTGGCCATGGTAGGTGATGGAATAAATGATGCGCCGGCTCTTACGCAGGCTGATATTGGGATCGCCATTGGCGCCGGCACAGACGTAGCTATCAAATCCGCCGATATTATTTTGGTCAAGAGTGATCCAAAAGACGTAGTCAAAATCATACAGTTATCTAAGGCGACATACAGAAAGATGATTCAAAACCTAGCCTGGGCAACCGGCTACAACGTACTAGCCATACCGCTTGCGGCTGGCGTGGCGTACAGTGCCGGCATATTGCTCGCCCCAGCATTGGGGGCCGTTCTGATGTCCTTGTCCACGGTCGTTGTAGCCATCAATGCCCAATTGCTCCGCAGAACTAGCCTGTAATTCACCAAAATCTCAATATT
>CAYGDJ010000058.1:0-4113 GCA_964348625.1 uncultured Candidatus Saccharibacteria bacterium
TATTGATAAAAAAACCAAACATTGCTACGGCTAACCAAAACCCAGTCAGTAAAAACGCGGCTTTGCCGGCATCAAAAGTCTTTTGCTTTGAAAGCCAAAATAAAACAAACGATGCAGCTATAAAATTTGACAGTCCCCAAAGAATATTTATTATTGGCTCTGTTTCCCTTGCAAATGGTGATCTGAATATTTGTCCCGCTGCCCCAAATACAAAATGAGGGAACCCATTCCCAAGCAAAAATCCGGATACGAGATACAACGCCTTTATCTTCATGTTAGAACCCTAAATTTTCTTTTACTAAAATCATGGTTATGCGATCGGGCATAACTTCGCTGTTTATGATAAGCACTTTTCTGATACCGCTATGCATCCCATACGCTTGCATAAGTCTTTCATCTTCAAGTTTGAATGTATATTCCTCAATGCGCTTCATTGCCTCATCCAAATTCTTTACTATCTTTTGTGTACCTACTACCCAAATAACTTTTGAAGCAGAAAACGCGTAAGGAGCAAGCTGGCTGCCGGAATTGGAAGCGATAACTATCTTTCCGTCTTCTGTTACTGCATGAACGCTGCCAACAACATAATCAGGCGCGCTGTTAATGCGCCGAGCCTGTACCCGTTGTTCACTTTGGGGAAGTTCCGTAACCTTCTTGCGAAGAGATTCAAAGTTGGCGGATTCATCAATAGCTGTGTTCAAACCTATTTGCTCTGAGGTTGTAGAAGTAGCCGTCATAACAGTTGCTCCTTTTTCAATTAGCGCAAGTGCTTTCTCTTTTGCTTCTTGTCCGTTTTCAGCAATAATAACTTTTACGCCATTTGCCTCAAGCGCTTTTTGGGTTTCTTCTATAGTTTTATTGTCTGCCGATTTATCCCATTTCATAATTGGATTTTAGTACGCGAGCGTTACTGTTTTCCCTATAAACTTATTCTCTGTTAAATCTTTCAACATAAAATCTGCTACATCGGCGCGGGAAATAGCATCTCCCACTTTAATAACCAGATTTTCTCCTACCCGGTATTTTCCTGTTTTTGGCTCATTATTTAACATAAGGGGTCTCACAATTGTATATTCAAGTCCGCTATCACGGATAGCGTCTTCTTGTTTTGCTTTATCATCAAGAACAGGCCTTACCATTGCTATTTGCTCATCTCCCATACCCATTTCTTTCATAAACGCGACACCTTCCTCTGATCCACTCATAGCATATGAGCTTTGGACAATGATTCTCTTAACACCGTGCTTTTTCA
The DNA here is from genome assembly GCA_964348625.1 of uncultured Candidatus Saccharibacteria bacterium. Classification (GTDB taxonomy): domain Bacteria; phylum Patescibacteriota; class Saccharimonadia; order Saccharimonadales; family CAZARM01; genus CAYGDJ01. The sequence goes on from CAYGDJ010000058.1 coordinate 1,253, forward strand.
TGGCATTAATTATATTCCTTGCCCCTTCCTCCATAACTATATCTGCCTGCATATCTGGTGACGCGCCTAATGTTACAAGAACCCCTGTAGCAGCCGCAACCGCATTTTCAACATCCTGTGCGTTTGTGACATCGCCTTGAGTTACGGTAAGCTTATCGTTTTGAATATCCATTTTTTCAGGGTTTCTGACAAATGCGTTTACTTCATTTCCTTGAGCTAACGCCTGCTCAACTACATTTTTTCCTGTTGCGCCTGATGCTCCAAAAATCGCGATTTTCATACCTTTACTTACTCCTTTTAATTATTGAACGAATAGTATCCAGCCGGCCTGATAAATGTGAAGCGAATTGTTCTAACTCAGATAATTTAGACAAGGCCAGCATGTCGCACCCCATGCCAAACACAAGCAGCTTGTCTCCTTTATCAACGCCCATTGCTTTTCGGGCTTCAATAGGTATGACTACCTGGCCCTTTTCACCCAACGTAACAGTGCCATAAAATTGTTCGTCGTCAGTCCTCTTTTTTGCCATAAGGTCAGTATGGATTATTTTCTACATTCCTACAAGTAGGAAATGTACGACTGGCGCTTGTTTATGTGTGTGAGTTGTTCAATAATGTCAACCATAAGAAAATACAGGCATTTGTGTTGGTCTTGAACAAAATTAGCAATGAATTAAAAACAAGGATATCTGATGGCTCACGATAATATACTGGTAGTAGAGAATGTAACAAAAACGTACGGCAAAGGTGAGAGCTCTGTTACGGCACTGCGTTCGGTAACACTTGAAGTCAAAAAGGGCGAAAGCATAGCCATCATCGGTAAAAGCGGTTCAGGCAAGTCCACCTTGATGCACATCATGGCGCTGCTGGATGGGCCCAGCCAGGGCTCACTGACTATAGACGGCAAGCAGGCCGACGCTCTGGGAGCCAAGCAATTGAACCAGCTGCGCAACAAAATGTTCGGCTTCGTTTTTCAACAGTTTTTCTTGGACGCCAACTCATCAGTGCTGGACAACGTGATCCTGCCGCTAAAGATTGCCGGCATGAGTGTGCGCGAGCGCAATCGCATCGGCATGGACGTCTTAAAAAACGTCGAGCTGGAGGAAAAAACCAGAAGCAAAGCCAATGACCTGAGCGGCGGGCAGAAACAACGTGTAGCCATCGCCCGAGCGCTCGTCAATAATCCTGAGATTATTTTTGCCGACGAACCAACCGGCAACCTCGACAGCGCTACCAGCCGGATGATCGAGGACCTGCTGTTCGACCTGAACAAAGGCCGAGGTATCACCCTGATCATCGTGACACACGATTCGGACCTGGCAAAACGCTGCGACCGGCAGGTACATATCAAAGACGGTCAAATCATAGAGGGAGCAAAGCAATGAATCTACGAGATATTTTACGCACCGCCAGCGCCAACATGCTGCGCAGCAAGCTGCGGACTTTTCTGACTATCATAGCCATCTTTGTTGGGGCACTGACATTGTCGTTGACCAACGGCATCGGCGCGGGCGTGTCGGCATACATAGATAAACAGCTCGGCAATATCGGTGCCGATGACGCCCTCATCATCCGGCAAAAGCAAGAACTCCAGCGAGGCAATGGACCGCAAGTCTACGATCCTGAAGCGATCACCACTTCACCCGGAGGCGGCGGCTTGGCGATTGAAGTCCTGACAGACAAAGACCTACAGATTATCCGTTCGCAACAGGGTATTTTGTCCGCCGAACCAATACTCAGTGCGACGCCCGAATACCTGACAGCCGGCCAAGACAAGTACAAAGTGACATTATCGCCGTTCATTGATGGTACGCGTATAGAGCTGCTATCCGGCAACGAGTTTCAGAAAAACTCAGAGAATTACCAAGTTATCCTGCCGGTATCATTCATCGGTCCGCTCGGACTCGCCAACAATGAAGCGGCCGTAGGCAAGACAGTGACATTCGGTGTCAAATCACCAGCCGGCGCAATTACCGAGATACAAGCCCGAATCGCCGGAGTACAGCAGCGCCCGCTGGCCGGTTTGGATAGCGTCACAGCCAATGAAGCACTTGTAGCTGGACTGCGTGATGTACAGATACAGGGCATGCCGGAGGCGGTGCGAAACCAGCACCCGGTGGTCGTCGCTCGCTTTGACATAAATGCAAGCGAAGATGAGTTGCAGGCTATCAAAGACCGTCTGGACAGCCTCGATTACCAGGCCATGACAGTGGAAGATACCATCGGTATCATCAAGCAGATCATCGGTGCCATCACTGCCGTGTTAAACTTTTTTGCAGCCATTGCACTGGTCGCTGCCAGCTTTGGCATCATAAACACACTACTGATGGCCGTCCAGGAACGCACCAAAGAAATCGGCCTGATGAAAGCCATGGGTATGAGCGGCAAGAAGATATTCCTGTTGTTCAGCACAGAGGCGGTGTTGCTGGGATTTTGGGGCAGCTTGCTCGGCGTGGCCGTAGCCAACGGTGTAGGCCGCATCGCCAACAACATCGCGTCCGACAGTTTCCTGAAGGACTTACCTGGCTTTGAACTCATGTCATTCCCGTTTGAATCGATGCTAGTCATCATGGGTATCATTATGGGCATCGCGTTCATCGCCGGCACGCTGCCTGCTAGCCGTGCCGCCAGGCAAAATCCGATTGACGCCCTCCGCTACGAATAGCTTAAAGCTTGCGCAATACAAAACGACGGAATTTTGGGTAATGAATAAGTGGATCAAAAACTTTGTCTTCCGAATGAAACATATCGGTAGATACCTTGAGCAAGGAAACGGAGTTTTAGCTCTTAGGGAATTAAGGACTCTTTGATATCGTGAATATAATACGCTATAGCGTATTATATTCACGATTTTGATGGGG
>CAYGDJ010000059.1:0-4046 GCA_964348625.1 uncultured Candidatus Saccharibacteria bacterium
CATGGGTTGAGCGAGATGAATGTCCAGGGGCTGATTGCTAGCATCACCGAAACACCGTTAACCGCAGAGGGTCGACGACAAGCCAAACTGGCTGGCAAACTAGCCAAAGAATATAGGATTGACTGCATCGCTAGCTCGCCGCGGAGTCGAGCCTTGGAAACAGCTCAGATCATAGCCAAAGGAATTGGCTATCCCACTAAGCAAATCCATGTTAATAATTTGCTACGGGAGCGCCATTACGGCAGCTTGGAGGGCCAGCCATGGTCTCCGGATCTGGACGTCGACGGGTTTTCTGATGTAGAGACAGCTGACACAATTTTGGAACGCGCTCATCTGGCGCTGAAGTGGCTGGAGACTCTGGAATGCGACAATTTATTAGTGGTATCGCACGGCGGCTTTGGCCGAGCTTTGCGTGCCGCCATCAGAAAAGAAAAAGTCCTGGACTACACCAAAAAACTCCAAAACGCCGAAATTCAGAAGTGGCTCTAGGCTTGGACAACAGGAGTTAGCAGACCAACATTGATGTCTTCAAATTTGAATTGATACCAGCTACCAGGACTCTCTACTTCGGCTGTTTGGCCTGGTCCGGCAAAGTAAGTAGTAGGCTGTTCCTGTCCAGTTTGGATGCGTAGCAATAGTACAGGTTCAGGCGAGCCTTCACTTACTGCGTGGCCGAGTGCACTGACGGCAGTAATCTTATCGGTAGGAATTATAAATGTCTGACGCTCTGCATCTTTGCGTGTGCTACCAAAAGCTTCTTTGAGGGCATCAGCACTTCGTTCTGTAGCGGCAATATTGCCCCTTGTCGTCAAGACCAAAGTGCCACCTTCATTTTCTTTGAGAGTGCTGGCAAACTTGTCCAAGCTCTCGTCAAGCCCGCTCTGCATAATTGCCTTAAGCGAGTTTCCTTGTATATGAAACTTTCGTACAAGGGCCGCATAATTTACTATTTCGTCACGGGATAATGCGGCATCGGATCGGTCAATCAATCCAGGCATAAAAAAAGCGAAATCCTGAGATTTCGCACGTGGTGTTTCTAATTCGTGTGCTTGGATGTCCTTTTCTAGCATTACCATACGACCTAAGCATAGCGCTTCCGGCTCCAGATCGTCAATCACACATTTAATATTTTTCTGAACCTCTTACCGTGTTTGGCCAAAAACACCTCCATTTGAGAGTGCATGGGATTTGGTAGATCATTTAACTGAAACCAGCCGGAATCATCGAACATGTCCGGTTCCATAATCTTAATCTTTGAAGGATCAACCAATACTGCAAACCCCATTGCTAGCCAATGTGTGGGTGTTCCGTCAGATAGTTCTCTCAGTGCGTCCCAGTAGCCGATAAATTCTATCGCCAGCGGCTCAACGTTATACTCTTCTTTGAGTTCTCGTCGGAGATTATCTTCCAGAGTATGTCCATACTTCAAGCCACCAGCACCAGGGTCCCAATTTCCATGTTCATCCCGGGCTTTATTGCTTCGCCGTGCCAAAAATATATTGCCCTGGCCATCATGACAAAAAAACACAGTCGACACTCCGGGAAAACTTACCCCTTTATGTTTGCGAATAATGTCTGGTGATAGCTTCTGAAATTTCATAACAAATTTGGTAGCGGCGAGTGGACTTGAACCACTGACCTCAGGCTTATGAGTCCTGCGCTCTAACCAGCTGAGCTACGCCGCCTCGGTTCTGAAGAACAGGGGTAAATATACCACATCTGTTTGCCGGAAGGAAGTCTGTTACTATGTTGGCATGACAGAACTATGGCAGTTGTACGATGAGCAAGCACAGCCCATTCCGGGCAAAGGCGCCCCGAGGAACGAAGTCCTCAAGGGCTTACTTCATAGTGCCGCCCACGTCTGGATCTGGCGCCAGAGCGACAAAGGCATTGAGATTCTGATACAGAAACGAGCAGCCAACAAAAAAACCTGGCCGAACATGCTGGACATCTCGGCAGCTGGCCACATTGATCTAGGTGAGGAACCCCTCCAGGCGGCTGTCCGTGAAACAAGCGAAGAGCTCGGCATCGAAATTGATCCATCTAACCTTGCTCTGCTCAAAGTCCATCGCGGCAAAACCACCGCACCCAATGGCCTGATAGAAAACGAGTTCAAATGGTTATACACCTATGAAACCAGTGATCGGTTGGAGTTTATGCTTCGAACCAGTGAAGTCGCCTCTCTGAGATGGGTGAATCTAGATAACTTCAGCCTGGACGTTTTTGATGCCACCAAATACGTCCCGCAAGGCCCCGGATATTTCGAAGCTCTAATTTCATTTTTCGAGCAGGTTCGGTAGCTCTTCAACCTTGCCATGGAGCAGAATCGGCTGCATACCGATTATTTCTTCTAAAAACGCCGATTCTTCCGGAATTTCATTCAATAGGTATATGGGTTTACCCAGATAAAACGCCAGGGCCATCTCCATAAGTACATTTCCCCCGATATAATTCGACTTGCCGTGTTTCTGGTAGTTCAACACCAAACATGCGTCGCCTTTGGCAACTTTTTCGAAATGCCCCCGCATCAACGCCGTTTTCTTGTGGTAATCATTGGTATCGCCAAACCATGTTTTGTAGTGGCTGACCTCATAATCATCGGCTGCCTTCATCTTCTGTGCCGTGGCCGGTAGCAATACATTGAAACCCTGTTTTTCCAAATATTCCTCAACTTCGACGGCTTGTTTATAAAAATTCGCACTCGAACATATGGTAATGATGGTCTTCTTCATTGCTAGAGTATATCAGGCGGCTGTTTCCTGGGCTGTGCTGCGGATCATGACGGCCACGGCTTGCCCAAAATCAGGGTCATGACCCATGGCGAACTTCATGATAGCCTCGACCATTTCATCTTGGGGCGGAACTGGCGGTGGGATTTCTCGCTTGTGCCGCTGTTTGTGCATTTGCTCACACAACATCACCTTATTTTCAGGTAATTCGCGGAATGCAAATCTGATAGGATCTTCGTACTCAACTTTCGGCCAGCGCTCGTGATGTTCAGTTAAACAGTCTGGGAAGCTGACACATCCTTCACACGTCGCCGGAAGTGATTCTAGCTCACCGCTGCGGATCATGTTTTTTGCTACCGGAGTAGCTCTGATTCTTCCCCATTTTAAAAGATGGCCGCCTATATGTTTGGCGGCCATCTTTTCTGGCAGTTCTCCAGTTTCGACCAGCTCCGCCAGCCTCTGGACGACACTCATGTGCCGCTGAAAGCTAATATGATGGTTAGTCTTATTTTGCTTTTGTATTTCCATACTCGTAACTAATATTTAGCACGAGTTTTGTACATATAGCAACCCCAAAACAAAAAGAGCCCCGTACTAAACAGGGCTCTTTCCGGCTGATTACAGCTGCTTTAAAATTTCGTCAATTTTGAGGATTGAATCGTCGCTGGTGGGCGCGTATTCATATGTAATTGAACGGAACATTTCGCGGTTCCTTCCTACTATCTACTTTTTGTTATTTGTTATTTGTTATTTAATATTTGTTATTTAATATTTAATATTTAATATTTGTTAGATGCATCAACATGTTTCATTATACATATTTTTGCTTAATTGTCAATAGAATTATTAAACCCCTTGCTTATTAATGGTGTTCGTGATTCAATAATGCTTGCAGGTACTGATCTGTTAGCTCGCATAGTACGATATGTTTCCTCGTGTTAGAAAACAAGTTCGTTACGAAGAAGCAATAGAAAGTGGTCGATCCTGGTTTTTTAACACAAGGAAATTGTAAACAATATGTACAAATTATTTGTAGGTGGCTTGCCTTTTAGCACCACCGATGAAGAATTAGCTGAAGCATTCAGCCAATTCGGTACTGTTGCAAGCGCCAAGGTCATCACTGACCGTGACACCGGCCGCAGCAAAGGTTTTGGTTTCGTCGAGTTCGAAAGTGACGACGAAGGTAAAGCTGCTGAAGCTGGCATGAACGGCAAAGAACTTGGTGGCCGCACAGTTACCGTCAACGAAGCTCGTCCCCGCGAAGAGCGACCACGACGCGACTTCGGTGGCGACCGTGGCAACCGCAGCTGGTAATTC
>CAYGDJ010000060.1:0-3976 GCA_964348625.1 uncultured Candidatus Saccharibacteria bacterium
GAACAAGCTTTTTAGCTCACTCGGATCATCACCCAAAATTAACAGGTTTTGTTCTCCGGGGAGCTATAGCTCTAAGCCCTTAATGAGAGAAGCTTCTATAAACAACCGAAGGAAAACTACTGCAGCAGCAACAGTACCATGATATAATCGCACCTGCCAATGCCCTGGTAGCTCAGCTGGATAGAGCAGGAGACTTCTAAGCTCAAGGTCGCAGGTTCGAATCCTGCCCGGGGCACCAAATTGCATAGTCGGGGTGGTTACGATATAATCACCCCTGTTTTAGACTATGGCGGGTGTAGCTCAGTTGATTAGAGCGTCTGCTTGTGGCGCAGAAGGTCGTGGGTTTGATCCCCATCACTCGCCCCAGAAGTAAAATACCTCGATTTTTCGGGGTATTTTGTTTTAGAAGAGCCGGTATACCGGCCTTACCCAAAATCGCCCGTTCCCAGGGCAAATCAGCTCGAGATGAGAGTGGTTTGACTGAAAGAGAGGTAGCCTTAGCTACATCGAGAGAAGACAGACCGCTATCAGCCGAGATTAGTTGGTCTGGGGATGGGGGAGCTTTGGGTAAGTCCGGTAAATTAACAAAGATTTTGTAACCCAGATTACAGCAATAAAACACCTCTTGTCATAGGCTAAAGGTAGCGAATAAGTCGCCAGCACCACAAATCGTAACCACTCTTGTAGGAGAGAAGGGAGTGTTTGCTATGACCAAAAATCACACATTCCGCAACATAAGTCTAACTTTTTTCATGGTTTGCCTGTCGCTGTTTCTGGTGATTCCAGAAGCGTCCGCTATCAGTGGTCAAGTCATTGTAGGCCTGACCAACACAGAGAGACAGTCGGCTGGCCTGCCAGCGCTGACTTGGAACGGGTCACTGAGCAGTTCGGCGGCGGCCAAAGGCAGAGATATGTGCGACAAAGGTTATTGGGCACATACCGCACCTGACGGGGCAACTGGCTGGACATTTATGACTGCTGCTGGCTACGGCTACCGTTTGGCTGGCGAAAACTTGGCCAAAGGATTTGGCTCTGACGACAGTGTAGTGGCCGGCTGGATGGCCAGCCCTGGACACCGAGCAAATATCCTGAGTTCCGAATACCGTGATGTCGGCGTGGCATCAGTATCCTGCGCTTTCCAAGGTGTTGAAACCACGATAGTCGTCGCCCACTATGGCGTAACAAAGGCGGCTGCAAAACCGGCCGCGCCAGCTCCAGCGCCGAAGCAAACGGCAAAACCCCGTGCCTCGTTCCAGGCCAAGAAACCAGCTGTTGTCAGCGCACCTGTCGTCGTTCCTGTACCCGAAGCGCCAAAACAACCAGTAGTATTACCCGCTCCCAAGCCAAAGGTTGGCGAACAGTTCTGGCAACTGCTAAAAACCAGGCCCTACAGTATGCTAACGATATTGCGAGAGCTTAACGGGCCACGGATCAAGCTAACGAGCCTCGCGCCGCAGGCGTTCGATGTCGGTGACCGTGATAAGTTTGCCGTGTTTGATTAAGCCCTTTTCCTGAAAGCGGCCCAAAACATGACTGACCGTCTCCCGAGCCAAATTCAGAATGCTTGCTAAGTTTTGATGCGTCAAAGGCGCTTGTATAACAATTGTTTCGTCTACTTGTTTACCAAATTTTTTGGCGTAATGAACTAACTGGTTGGCAACTTGCTTATTAGCTGCCTTCAAAGACATGTTATCCAAGCGTTGAATGTTAGAACCCAAGCGTACGCCCGCCACAAACAATAAATCTTTATAAATCATTTGATTTTCATCCAAGGCTTTTAGCAGGGTTGTTTCATCCAATGAGCGTACCGTAGTGTCGTCCATGGCTTCATAGTAGAAAATTTCCTGTCCATGATAAATGTCATAGTCAAAAATTAGTTTGTAGACAGGCGTAAGCGGAAAAATATCTCCAGGTCCATATACCGACTGGATACTCTGGGAGCCGTCACTTGTTATGGAATAACGTTTTATATAGCCGGTTCTGACCAGATTAAACAGCATTCTGTCACTGGTTAGTTGTAGAACTTGGCCCTTTGGCAGGGTGTGTAGCTTACTGGTCTGCAGCAGCTGCTGCAATGGGCCATCTTCTAGCTTGTATCCCATAATGCTAGAATATCAGAAAACTGCCAAAACGTACAATATATTGGATAAATCGTACTTTTTGTTGTATTATAAACTCACTATGAGGCCTTTAGCGACCTTTGATATTGACGGGACAATGCTGCCGGATATGTCCTTTTTGCCCATGGTTGAGACGCAAGCAACCGAAGGGTTATTAGAACCATCCATATGGAATCGGGCGCAAGAATTAGAAACGGAATTTCATAGCGGAAGCTTAACGTTTGAAACATACGTCAAAGAATTACTTGGAACGTATGCAGGAGGACTACTGGGACGTCCGATAGACGAAATTGCCGAGTCTACACAACAGTTCTTTGACAACACAGAATTCTTTGGCTTCATTGGTCCAACCATAGAAAAACTGAGCCCGACCCATGACCTACTGCTAGTTACCAGCAACACTCAATTTGCCGCTGCCGCCGTCGCAAAAATCTTTGGTACCAAAGATTTTTGTAGCACAATGCTAGAAGTTAGTGACGGCAGATTGACCGGAAAGATTAGCTCAATGCTTTCCTCTAGGCACGCCAAGAGGGCTGCAATCGAGCCTTATGTAGCCACGCATCAACGCAAAGGTTCATTCGCATTTGGTGATTCGGTAGGCGATAGTGAAGTACTCCGAGCCGCTGATTACCCTATATGCATCAAGCCCACCGACGGTCTACGGGCAATTGGCGAAGAGTTAGGCTGGCATATAGTGGATGAGCCTGGCGAACTGAATGCGAAGCAGTATTTGACTGTGGTGCGAAACGCATTGCGGGACTCTAGGCTACGGAGCACAACCACCAAGATTGATGACAAATTGAAGCGTGAGTATGCTAATTCAGATGGAGTGCAGGCACGCATGCGCACAGAAGAGCTCGCCGGGGTTGATATGCAGAGCAGGGTGATAGACGCTCTCCAGTTAACAGGCAATGAGGTGATCGTGGAGCCTGGTGCCGGTGATGCTGGCTTCTTGCAGAGAATAGGCAGGAGTGCAGGGTCCGGTGTTAGATCGTTTGCGGTTGATCCTTACATTGAGCAATACTTGAGAGCTCCTGCTCAGCAGCCAATAAACCCCGATCTTGCCTACAGTTCGTCGAGACGTTTTTTGGAAGGGAAAGGAGTGGAATTATCAGAAGATGTACTCAGGGGAGTTACCCAAACCATTGGCAGCACAGTTTTGAAATACAACATATATCCGATTCGAGCAATTGCAGAGGACTTACCATTTCCAGACAGAAGTGCCGATCGTATGACCCACAGAAACTATTTGTATCACCTCGGCCTAAAATCTGATCAGTATGCAAGATTTGATAAAGGTATATGGTACCCCGCCCCCAAAGATCACCCCGACAGCATATCTGAACGTCAGCGTTCAGCACTGGAAGAGTCGAGCAGGGTGCTGAAATCGGGAGGGTTGGAGGTTCACGAAACTAGCGGGCCATACCACAAAATTTTTCAGCATGTTGATCTATCAAAAGCAATTGCGAAGTACTGTTTTGATAAGACTGGAATATACACCGAAGTGCCAGAGCTAATGAACCAAAGCTTCGACACTGAGAAAGCCAAAATCATACTACCTTTGTTTCATGATTTTGTGTACGTTCTTGAACTAAACCGAGACATGATTGTAGGAAAAGACGATAACTACGGGCGCACGATTTACCTGCAATCGGTATACTCCACACGGATACACTTTGATCCGATACCTGGAATCGAGCTGTTTATAGAAGCCGTCGATAAGGTCGCAGTGCCCATGTTAGACGAGCGTATACTGGACTCACCCAAAGCTCCCCCATCCCCAGACCAACTAATCTCGGCTGATAGCGGTCTGTCTTCTCTCGATGTAGCTAAGGCACCTTTTAGTTTAGTCAAAC